>JACMKL010000450.1 GCA_014380105.1 Candidatus Melainabacteria bacterium | reverse complement strand
TCCTGAGCATACCAGCACGTCTGCCTCTCCTGGTATTGAGGGGGTTGGTGACGCCAAAATTGAGACGGTGTCTATGTCTGATCATCACCAGATTGGGATGCGAGTCTGGGAATCCGCTGCTGATGGACCTTCTGCACTTTATTTGCACGGCATTGAGGGACATTCGCAGTGGTTTGCAAACACAGCTAAAATTTTACAGGCGAAAGGTATTTCGACCTTCGCTCCAGACCGTCGCGGCGCTGGGCTGAATTTTTTCGAACGTGGGCATGTCGAAAACTACCAAAGTTTGCTCAACGATTTAGAATTTTTCTTGGATCTGATTTCACAACGCAGACCAGGAAAGCCGATTTTTATAATCGGTAATTGTTGGTCAGCCAAGATGGCAACGATAGTTGCTGCATCCGATTATAAGAAGACCAGCAACCATGCGTTGCCAGAAATAGCCGGTTTAATTTTGATTTGCCCTGCCATCAAAACAAAGCCTGATCTCAGTTTTACTGCAAAACTCAACATTGCCCTCGCAGTCCTTACCGGCAAAAAAGCGTTAGTCGAAAAATTTCCTATTCCGCTTAGTACTTCCATGTTTACTGATAGCGCACTCTTTCTAAATTATATCGACAACGATCCGCTTAGATTGACTGAAGCGTCAAAAGCCTTCTATTTTGCGAGCTTTATACTTTCGAAAATGTCAGAAAAAAGAGCTCCGAGATTGCATCTTCCAGTTTTACTATTGCAATCTGAGCTTGATTCAATTGTGGACGTGCCGAAAACAAAAAATTGGTTCAATACAATTTCCAGCAATGACAAAACTTTCCGGCTTTTTGATAATGCAGCTCACAGTCTGGATTTCGATGAAACGCACTTCGCCGATTACGCATTATGCTTGGGCGATTGGATTGAATCACGCGCTAATCAAAGAGGCGTAAGCAATTGATCAAGGTATCCTCAATTCACGTGTTCACTGTAAGTTTGCCTTTCCGCTTTGCTTTCAAACACAGTTTGGCATCACGCACTTCCTCTCAGAATGTAATTGTCCGTTTGACTCTGGAGAACACCGTTACTGGTGCCACCTTCGCCGGCTTAGGTGAAAGTGTTCCGAGAGATTATGTGACGGGTGAAACAGTTGAGACGGCGGTGGCAGAAATCAAAAATAAATTTGCTCCCGCTTTAATTGAAACGCATTTTTCTGAGACTGTATCCGCCACAGATGCTGCTGCAAGTCTAATTGAGCAGCTGGCAATTCAGTTTAACGTGTATGGTCGACGAGTTGGTGCGGCGTTTTGCGCCTTAGAGCTTGCTCTCCTGGATGCGGCTGCAAAGTTGGATGGTATCGCCCTGTCTGATTGGCTGGCAAAGCGCAGAGGTAATACAGCTAGAGCCGCGATAACTTACGGCGGTGTGATTCCTTTTGGAAAGAGAAAAATACTTTCAGGCATTCTTCTTTTCTACAAGTTTTATGGATTCAAAACCGTAAAGCTAAAAGTTGGCGTCAATCCTGATGAAGATTTTTGGACCGTTAAACAAGCAAGAAAAATTCTCGGTCCGAATGTCACTATTCGCGTGGATGCAAATTGCGCCTGGGATTATGATACGACCGTGGCCTTTGCAAAACTCAATCGAGAGTTCAATATTGCATCAATCGAGCAGCCGGTTCCATTCGACAAACTCGATGTATTGGCCGCTTTGACTAAAGATTTAAATGAAGAAATTGTTGTCGACGAATCTTTGTGCACCGTAGACGAAGCCGAAGATCTTGCTCTCAAAAAAGCTTGTAGTGGCTTCAATATTAGAGTTTCAAAAGTAGGCGGAATTCTTGCCGCCCAGAGAATTATTGATATTGCACAAAGAAGTGGCATCAATTGCCACCTTGGAGCACAAGTCGGTGAAAGTGGAATTTTAACCGCTGCTGGGCGGGCACTTGCCTGCGCAAATTCCCCCTTTGAAAATTATGAGGGCGCCGCTAATTTTTTCCTATTGAAAGAAGATCTCACTAGAGAAAATTTGACGGCAGGACCGAACGGCGTAGGAAAACTCCCCTCGGGCAATGGTATTGGTGTGACAGCCAACGAAGAAAATCTCGGACGCTTTGTAGTGAAGTCGTCTAGCACTGACGGCGCACCGACTGGTGTCATCGAAGCAACTGGGAGAGGTCTACATGTTTAAAAGTCCGGATATGTTCATCGGGCAGATCTACCGCCGCCACACACATATCAAAAGATTTTTAAAGGCTGTAAAAGATCCGCAGACAGCTCAAGCGGAAAAATTATTGAGCTATATTCGCGCCAATGAAAAAACTGCATTCGGCAAAGCTCACAATTTTGACAAAATACATTCCGTCAGTGACTATCAGCGTTATGTGCCACCGGCGAAATATGAAAACCTTGAGCCTTATATTGATAGTCTCCGAAATGGTGGCACTAATCAACTAACGGCAGAAAATCCATTTATGTTTGCCACAACTAGTGGCACCACTGCACAGCCGAAATTCATACCAATCACGGCCAGTCACATTCGCGACTATACACACGCTTTCCACGTTCACAATTATCATTTGATACAAGATTACCCGAGAGCAGCTGACGGGCGCTTTTTGATCATCACCAGCAATGACGAAGAAGGTAGGACTTCTGCCAATATTCCATATGGTGCTGTTTCAGGGATGCTCAATCGACGTCAACCCAAAGTCATTCGAAAGCATTTTGCGATTCCTTATGAATTGTGCAAAATTAAAAACGTCGATGCGAAATACTATTTGATGTTGCGCTCTGCGCTCGCCATGGATGTGACTGCAGTTGTTTGTTGCAATCCATCCAGTCTCCTTCTGCTTGCTGATCAAATGAAAGAGCATGCAGAGTCTCTCGTAGCCGATATCTTTGATGGTGCCGTGCGCAATAGCTACAAACCACCTGCGGAACACGCAGACGCGTTTAAGCCTTTCTTCAAGGCTAACAAAGAGCGCGCCAGGCAGCTTGAGAAAGTTCTTGAATCCACAGGTACACTTCTTCCCAAGTCAGCCTGGTCCAATTTGGATGTGCTTGTCTCATGGAAAGGCGGACCGATGGCATTTTATCTGGACAAACTGGCGGATAGCTACGGCAATTTGCCTGTTCGCGATTTCGGCTATATGGCAAGCGAAGGTCGTGGCTCTATTCCAATCAGTAATGACGGTGCTGGCGGTGTGCTCGCTTTAACCAGCCATTTCTTTGAATTCGTCGAAGAAAGTGAGCTCGATAGAGTCAATCCGAAATTTTTGTTGGCACATGAGTTAGTCCTTGGTGGACGCTATTACATCTACTTCACCACGGCAGCCGGTCTGTATCGATACAACATCAACGATCTCGTCGAAGTGGTTGATATGTGTGAAGCCACTCCCGTCATAAAATTCGTTCGCAAAGGTCAGGGAGTCAGTTCAATTACTGGGGAGAAAATCACCGAAGAACAAGTGCTTGTTGCCATAACAATGGCAAAGCGTCAGCTTGGTTTAACCGAAGTTGAGCATTGCACTGTGGAAGTTGAATTAAGTACACCTCCTGTCTATGCGGTCTTTGCTGAAGTCCGCACACCAATTCCTGACTCTGTTCAAAAGCAATTTACGCGTATATTTGATGATTCTCTGAAGAATCAAAATGTTGAATATCAGGATAAGCGTGCCACTAAAAGATTGGGTGAGCCAATTATGAAGCCTTTGCCAACCGGTACTTACATGCGCTTGAGACAGCAGAGAGTCGCTCAGGGGGCTCCTGAAGCTCAAGTGAAAATACCGCTTTTGAGCGCCTATAGTTCTTTTGCTGGACAATTGGCACAATTACAAAAGCCTTAAAAGTGGCGATAGAAAAACGTAGCTTGATACCATTTCAGGAGAGGATTTGACGATGACAGGTAAGGTGAAGGTCGCAATAACTGGTGCCTCAGGGCTTGTGGGTAGTCATCTTGCACAGCATCTAATTGAACGTGGTCATGATGTGGTGGCAATGTCGCGAACGGCGCCAACTGAGCCAAGTTTGAAACAAATTCAAGGTCCGGGCAGTCTCTGGCTCAAGAAAGTTGATGTCCTTAACGAAAAGGAATTACTCGAAGCGTTCGGTGGTTTTGACGTTGTTGTACACGCTGCAGGAACCGTTGACCCATATGGCTCCCGCGAGTCTATTTTTAATACCAATGTTGAAGGCACCAAAACTGCCATGCGCGCTGCTAAAGCAGCTGGTGTCAAGCAATTTATTTTTGTAAGCAGTCTTTCTGTGATTACTGGACAGGGTGATCAGTATGATGTTGATGAAACAGCAGAACTAAAACCTTGCGGCGAATCATATGCCGATTCTAAAGTTGAAGCAGAGCGCGCTGTCATGAGTGAGCCTGTAAATTCTTCCATGCAAGTGACTTCAGTTAGACCAGGCTTTATTTATGGACCTCGTGAAAAGGCATGGATGCCGCGTCTAATCAATTCGATCGGCACTGGTAAAGCGATGCTTATTGGTGGTGGCACTCGTCAGACCAATGTTATCTATGTAGGCAATCTTAGCTATGCCATCGAAAAAGCTCTTCTAAATCCTAAGGCATATGGTCAAGTCTTTAATTTAACTGATGGCGAGACCATCTCTAAAAAACAGCTGTTTGACGCGATATCAGATGGATTGGGTCTTCCTCGCGTGAAAAAACAAATT
>JACMKL010000055.1 GCA_014380105.1 Candidatus Melainabacteria bacterium | reverse complement strand
TTGTATTGACGCTGAAGGTGTTCAAATCGATGGCTCTGAGCTGATTTCGTCAGCTACGGTAATGTGGTGCGCAGGAGTTGCTGCGGTGCCTCTGACGAAGA
Source organism: Candidatus Melainabacteria bacterium (assembly GCA_014380105.1). GTDB lineage: Bacteria > Cyanobacteriota > Vampirovibrionia > Obscuribacterales > Obscuribacteraceae > QKMZ01. The sequence goes on along the minus strand of JACMKL010000055.1, from coordinate 7,952 downwards.
CTTTAGATGTGCCGATTGATCGCGGTGGCAGAGTGATTGTCGAATCCGATCTTTCAGTGCCTGGTTTCAAGAATGTTTTTGCAATCGGTGACTTGGCCAGTTTTTCTCATCAAGGTGGAAAACCATTGCCAGGACTGGCGCCGGTAGCTATGCAACAAGGTGCTGTCGTTGTGCATTCGATACTCGATGATCTTAAATCCGGAGCACGAACCACTTTTCACTATAAAGACCGTGGTGTCATGGCGACGATTGGAAGATTGGCTGCTGTTGCCGATTTTGGTAAAGTGAAACTGACCGGAATTTGGGCGTGGCTGTCATGGCTATTTATCCACATTTTGCTTCTGATTGGATTTAGAAATCGTTTATTGGTTTTGATGAACTGGATTTTCTCGTTTATTACTTATGACCGCGGCGCGCGGCTCATTACTGGACATCGCATGATTGCGGGATGTCCGGAGTCAGCAGATGATGACGTTGCAACAATAAGAACTCAGGACCGATCAACTGTCCCGTAATTTCTATTTTTCATTACTTCGTGAACAACTGGGACGGATTGGCTTGCTGACTGGTCTGACACCGTGTCGTCGATTGATAGGAGTAAATTGGCGGTATCGAGCACGAGCGGATCTGTGCTGTCGAGAAATGAGAGACGAAGTTCGAGGGCGCTTCGAAGATAGCGCTTACCTTCCTGCAAATAGTTGAGCTTGATACAGGCGGCGCCAAGATTGAAGAAGTCGGTTGCCATCGTAGAATGTGGCAGCCCGATATCGCCTTCATCAATTTCAATGACAAGCTTGAGTAATTTTCGCGTGGTGGAATAGTCGGCCTCTTGCTCGCAAGTGTCCGCTAATTTCCGAAGCCTTTCGGCTTCCCGACGCATAATGTCATTGGGCATCTAATATCTCCGCATACAGTTAGCGCTGGACATATATAGGACCAGCTTGCCAGCAAAACGGAACATTGCGCCCACACTCGAGAACCGTCGGCATACGCTGATGCCTGTGACTACCGAGGTAGTCTTTAAACCAGTCTATTCTCGAAGTTGGAATTTGGAATCTAAGCTACCCCTACAATCTGTAGGGGGTAAGAAGCGTGATTTTTAGAATATTATTGAAGTGGATATTGCTTCAAGATTTTTGCCATGCGTAAATATAATCCAGGTAGCCAATCAGGCTGGTTCGAATATTTTTTTTCCGCAGTAATTGTTTGTTTGCTTTTTTGAGGCTCGCTGGAAAAATTCCATGGTGCGAAAATCAAGTCGATATTTTTTATTCCGGTATCGTGAGCGAGTACAAACAATTCTTCGATTGGCTCATTGCCCATAGCCAGACAACCTGTAGACCATTTACTGCCATGAATCAAAATGTCGCTGCCTAAATTTTTGCGTTTTTCAGCGCGTGCGTGAGCTATGTCTTCCGCGTTTGGATAATTTACAGAAACAGCTAAATGGGCGATCACATTTGGTCGAAAACCGTCAATTTTGTAGAAGCCTTCCGGCACTTGTTTGTCACCTTCTCTCAGCTTAGGTCCGCTTGTTCCGCTGGCACCAATGATTGAGTAAACTAATAAAAGCTGATTTTTCCCGCGGCGATCTGGTGCGAAAAGTTGCAGCGACTTTTCACTCTTTAGTGCGATCCAGGTCAGATGTTTTGGTGGATAAGGAACATCAAGTGATTTAAAAATCGGTTTGAGTTTTTTGCGTACTGAATATCCATACTTCGAAATGACTTCTGGCGTTGTCTTTAGCGGCTCATTGTTATTGCTTACTTGTTTTCCGAAGGAGGAGTGCGGCGTCATTCCTGTAAAACCGGAGATAGCAAAAACGAATGTAAGTTTGAATATTTTTGAAAGTAACAAGATAGAAACCATCACTGCGACGATAAATAAGATTAGCAGATGAGCTGGTGGCAATAGCAGAGATTAGCTGTTCATGCCATTTTTTTTACTTTTTTTGTGGAACTTAAATTCATCGGTGATGTCAACTCAAAAATCGAGGGGTGATTTGTTGAACACTTTGTCCAGCAGATCATTTGAGTATTCAGTTGAAAATAATACTTTTACTATGCGATTGGGGCGATCAGTAGTTTAAGTTCTGGATACTTTGGTAGTCGTTAAAAAGAGCTGATTAGCGGGCGCTGCACTCCAGCAACCGTTATTTAGCCATGCCTGTTTAGGTTGCTTCTGCGTTCCGAAGCGTTTGCTTCGGGAAGTATTTGCTCAGTTCAAATCTTGTGAGACTTTGGGGGAATTTATGAATAGTATCAATTTGGAAAGTATGCTTGGTGGCATCAGTAAAGAGGGAGGCACAGTAACAAGTGCACTAAAAAAAGGTTTTTCTGCGTTGTCCTTATTAGCGATTTTCGTCGCTTCACCTGTATACGCGACTGACCCAGGAACGACCTTGTTTCATGAGAATTTCGAATCGGGCACTTTGTCCAGCTGTAAAATTGTTGGAAATCAAACTGCAACTGTGGTTCGACTTTCCGACTGCAATCGAGTTGGTTTTTTTCGCTTGAATAAAGTCTCGGATGCGAAGTTTTTCTCTCGTGGAATTCCTCAAACAAATTCCCAGACAAATTTAAAAGTTTGCAACAAGGCTTACCGTTTGCAATTTCGTTTGTACTTTCCTGATATGAAGAGAGATCACGCTGAAGAGACCATATTCACGCTTGCGCAAAAGAAAGTTGCTGATGATGGTGGGCAGGGACCAATATCATTGTGTATAAACGATGGTCAATTTGTATTTAAGGTCGCTGGGAAAACGGTATGGTGCGCGCCTTACTGCGAGAGACGTTGGTATAACTTTGCAATAGATACTATTTTGGAAACACCTAAAAGGCACGACGCCTCACACGGCTATGTAAACCTTACAGTCGATGGCTGTCCAGTTTCTCAGACTCCTGGAGCAAACGTTGCAGCGATGGGTCCATACAACACTGTATATGGCATAAGTCGACCTAGCTGGAATGAACCTGTTGCTCATCGAAGCGGATTGACTAATAGACAAGTGTATTTCGACGATTTGAAGACCATTCTTAATCCATAGAATCTAAAAGAATTTTACGCAGACTGGGTCCTCAAGCCCAGTCTGCGTAGAGTGATATTTGCAGTTGGCGCATTGATTTTGAAGCGCAATACTATGCACCGGAGAACAGACCATGAGCCCGAAAAATTTTAACAACAGCAAATTTAAAAAGTTTGCTAGACAATCCAGTGGAATGATGATGGCGAGTACAGATTTTCTAATCACTATTCCTGTTGTAGTTCTGATGGCGTTTTTTGTAATGGATGCTGCTCTCGGAAGCTACTACAAACAACGTTTGGGAGCTACCCTTGACCAGGCGGCCGAGTTTGGTGCCAATTGTCCTGAAGGAAAAGATGTGCGTTTGCTCACTGAGCAAATGGCACGTGACCTGCTGAGGCGTTCCGCCGTGAAAGCTCTTAAGCTGAAGCTTGCAGTCAAAGAGATAGAAGTGGAGGGTAATAATGCAATTGAGGTGACAGCAACAGGAGAATTCCCACTGTTGGAAGGCACTATCCTCCCTGTCTCTATACCTATTAAGGAGACCGCAGTTGCCCTGATTCCTGTGAATAAAGTCTGCGGATTTTTAGCTGTTACGCCATCAAGTTATGCTAATCAATTTCCTGGAAGAGGACTATCCATATATTTGCCAGTCGTAAAACCAAAGCAAGATTTACCGGTTTGGTCTTTTCCGTTTGATACCGCAATTGGTAGCGTTTCGCTTGTAAAAGGTATGCGTCCGGATATGCCGCTTAGTTATAATCCCAAAAGCAAGGATGCGCTTCTCGGTAGAGAGTCTGTGTATTAAAGACAGATTCAATTCAACGTTTGAGAGGAAAATATTTTGAGTATTCGTCAAAGAAAACAGGGGCGTCATCGCAAGGCTAATGGCTTTGCTATCGGCACTCTTATGTGCTTCATAACAGTGCCATTTATAATTGTTGTCTCTTGCGCGCTGATCGATATTAGTTTGTATTCGTACTATCAAAATAAAACTAAAAATATACTCAAACAAGTGGGCCACGCAGCGATTAATCTCCCCGAGGGAGCAGAATCGCGTACATATGTTCAGAAACTTTCATCAGCACTACTGCGTGCATCAGGCATTCCTGCCACATTTGTAGTTTCCCAAACTCAGTATGTTCAGCGTGAGGAAGGCGAGGGTCTTGAATTGACTTTGCAGGGACTTTTCCCTCTCGTACCCAACACTATCTTGCCACCAATCATTCTTGTCAGAGAAAAAATATTTATATCAACAGCTCTAAATCGTCGTTTTGGCGAAGTGTCTTGCTTTGCTTTTCCACTGGCAAGTTCATATCCAGACCGCGGGCCGTCAGTTTATACTCCTGTGCTCCGACCGCACAGAGACTTTCCGATCTGGTCTTTTGAGCGAGATGAAACGATTGAAAGTGCTCATATGATTGAAGGTAAAGCTCCAGAAGTCGCAGCGTCAGACGATAACAACGCTTACTTTCAAGGAAGAGAATCGCTTTATTAAGTGCGCGTGGATTCTGGAATTTGTGTTTCAGGGTTTTCCCCATCGAATCGAATTGGACCAGCAGTTAGAGTGGAAATGTCGATGAAGGCACTTTTGCCGACAGAGACTTTACTAAGATAACCAAGCCGACAGAGCGCATCCGATGCGCCTGGAGCTTTGCATACAGATTTCGCGCAGTCGACGTAGCTACTGATTAGCTCTGTCCGCTCGCGTTCAATCTTCTGCTGACCCTTTTTGCTGGAGGATGAGTCATGACTTACACCGAAAGTCCGCCGTTGGACGAAGAAGAAACTGCCACTGAAGAGACAACCTCTCAGTCACAGTCCACTGCCGGAAAGCGTTCTGAGAGCTTCTACGAAAGTTACGCAAGTTCGTTTCCTGAGGCGAAAGGATTACTGTCATCGCCTGAAGGCATGGGAGTTATGACTCTCGGAGTGATTATTCCAACCCTTTTGATGACAGCCGCGTCTACCACATGCGCTGATCGAATTACTCGAATGATGTTAAAGCATCCACTCGAAACGGCAGTAGAACTTGGTCTTGCCGCATTAATTCCAGTTGCCAATCTAATCGTCTGGCGAGCGCTTTCAAGTGATGATAAACGCTCTGCGAAGCGTCGCGGAATAATGAATGGAATGGCAATTGGAACATCAGGAATAATTGCGGCGATCGGCTGGGCTGCTGTTGCGTTAAATTATCCAGCAGTCGATGAGGTGAGTGGAACACCTCATCCTGGCGCTTTTACAAGTATTGCCATTATTGCTTCACTCGCTTGTCTAACTTCCATTTATTTAGCAAATCAATTGCGACTTTCTCGTGAGGTAAGAAGTTCTCAAATTCGCACTGTAATGTATTCGGTAATAGGAGTGATTTTTTCTTCGATTTTATTCGTAGGCTCTGAAGCAAAGTCTGTTTGTATTCGAGTCGCTGAATACATGTCTACAGCAGAAAGCGCCAATGAGAGAAAGGCCGGACTCGATTTTCATCGCCAAATAAACCCGGAAAGATAACTGATGATGGAGTGTGCTGACGCCCGCACCGCAGGCATCCCAGGGCTCTTTATTCGAATAGAGCCCACAACTCAGCGACAGTTGTATTTCTCAGTGACTGGGAAGCCATACAGAGATGATAAGTCTGCAAATTTTTCATCGATGCCTGACGACTATTTGCAAAAGCATGTTGTGGGTGTGCCAGTTAGTGGCTTGTCTCTGATTCGGTCAGCTATGAATGGTGTAGTCAACCCAAACTCTTTGAGTTCTACTGTCAATTGGACTTTTGTATTCAAGAATCGGACTTATCAACCACAGGAGGCGCGTGCTGAAATTGGCTTGCCAGAAGGAGCCGTGATTTCGCAAATGACTCTATGGCCAGGTGGAGAGCCTAAGAATGCACGATTCAACGCATCTGGAACTGCCGCAAATTCCTATGGTTCCAATGTAGTGGCAGGACATGATGCACCGGCGATAGTGACAGATCTGGGACGTGGAAGAACACTGCTTCATTGCTATCCGGTTCCGGCGCAAGGCGAAATGAAAATTCGCTTAGCAGTGACCATTCCGCTCAAGTTGCATTCTTTGACCGATGCATCGCTTTCTCTACCGCGTTTCATCGACAACAATTTCACTATAGCCGCTGATAATCAGCTCAGTATGCGATCGCCAGAAGAATTAAATATGAATTTGAAAGATGTTCGCACTGCTACTTCACCGACAGGCGACAAACTACTCACGGGAGTAATTAAGGAGGAAGATCTATCCGGAGCTGGCTTGTCCATTCGTGTTGCACGCAAACCATCACTAGAACCTGTCGCCGTTCGCGATCCATTTATAAGAGAACTCTGCTACATCATCCAAACCATCAAGAAAGTCGAGGCTCCACCACCCAGCCAATTGGTAGTGGTTGTAGATGGCTCACAGAGCGTTAAAGCACATTCAAAGGAGATTCAAGCCGCACTAAGTAAATTGCCGAAAAACATGGTGACATCAGTTATTCTCGCTTCAGATCAGGGTGGAGATGTTCCAGAAGTATTGAAATTAGGAGAAGGTATAAAGCGCCTGGAATCTACAAATCTAACCGGAGGGCAAGATAATCTTCAGTCTGTAGTAAAAGCCGCCGAACTCGCAGGGCAAGCCAAAGGGGGCAATGTCCTCTGGATTCACGGACCACAGCCGAGTTTTAACAACGAAATTTATATCATGGCACCATATGTGTCACATCCGAAATTTTATGAACTAGCATTAGACAATGGTGTCATGGATGCAAATGAGTTTTTCAAAAATCACAGAGAAATCGGACCAATACAACCGATAGCTCGTAGCGGAAAAGTCGGTGATGACTTAGAGCGATTCATTGCAAAATGGCAGCCTGGTGGCACAGACTTACAGGTTGAATATGCGATTCGCACTGACTACAAAGGACCAGTTATAAATCCAGCTCAGTCAGCTGAAATCGCATGCCTGGTCGCAAATAGTGAAGTGCAGAAAATGTTGCACGAAGGAAAAGTACGCACCGCTGCTGCAACGGCTGTCAGTCACCACATTGTTTCATCCGTTTCGCTAGCCTCTGTTCTTCCTGGTGCGTATAACCGCGGCGACACACAGATTTCAGCTGATCGCGGAGAATTAAATACGCACTACACACACCCAACCCCGGAGTCTATTGTTTCCAACAATGCAAATCAAACGCAAGTTGCCAGTTTTCCGGAGGAGCCACCTGTAGTTCAAACAACCGATAGCCGTTGGAACTCTCATTCCAATGAGCTTCAAGGCGCCACGAACGGCACAATTGCCCCTCAAGGAGCTGACGCTACATACATCACTGGCGTCAATACGTCAGGCACCGTGCGGGTCAACAACCTCGCTAACCTGGAAGCTTTGCTCAATTGTCTCTGCAATCTCTCTGAGCTCGTCTGTTTAGTCTACGGAGGCTACTTACTTCTGACCAGCATCTTCGCCATCGCCAATGGTGGCACCAAGACTGCTGACGGGAAAGTCAAAGATACGCCTTCAGCATTTACACGGCTAGCTTGCGGAGTCATGGTTGTGATGTTTGGTTTGATGATTCCAGGAACGATGAACTGGTTTGTCGCCTCTGCTCGCGACTGCAATTTATTTAGCTAACCATTTCGCAGACCACAAGAAAAGCTGCTCTCTGAGGAAGGGCAGCTTTTTTATTCTGTAAGTTTAGCGGCTCTCCAGATTCCGTCTCCGTGCAGTATTTCCGCCGGTTTAAATAGTCCTTTGTATTCCATAGAGGAGCATCCTTTCACAAAATAACCAAGGTGCGCATACGGCAACCGAGCTTCTACTGATTTTTGAATCATCGTAATTAATATCCAGGTTCCGAGCTGACGAGCGCGCTCTTCTGGATCATAGAAATAGTAAATTCCGGAGTATCCATCGGTCAGACGGTCCATATAAGCAACAGCTACCA
>JACMKL010000449.1 GCA_014380105.1 Candidatus Melainabacteria bacterium | reverse complement strand
CAAATTCATTGCCAGTGAATTGCGGAGACTGCATCGCGAGTTAAAGATTTTGAGCAGCGAAGCCAGTTCTCCGACCAGTCTGCTCACAGAGCAGAGCACCATTAATGGTGCAGCGCTTCTTGCCTCATCGTTACCTCTGGCAGCTTCGACCACGGCTTCAACAGCGGCAATTACGTCGTCAGCAGAAGCGAATTTAGGACTCGAAGATCTTCCTCCTTTGAAAGAAAATTTCCTCACTCATGGCGCTCCAATTGCTATTGATGATCTTGACGATGAAACCGAAAGCTCGTTATTGATGCCGTCTTCAGGAGCAGCAATACCAGGCTCAATGTCTCCGGTCGGAATGCCTTTCGGCTATCAGTCGGCGATGTTGTCTCGCTCTCCTTACGGACGTCCATTAGGTGGCGGACATATGATGTCGACACCATTTGCGCAACATGGTTTTATTACCCAACCACAGCCCGCGCAGGCGCCAGATGCGAGCGACCAGACCATAGCCCAGACATCACAGGCAGCTCCGCAAACTGGGCCAGCCACACCGGCAGCTTCTGGAAAGTCTCCGCCTATACAGCCCGCAGCAATCGATCCAACAGTCAATGAGCCTCCCCTCGAAATCGTTTCGATGGCTACCCAGCCTCAAGCTGTTCCGCTTTCGCAAGAAATTCAGATACCGCAGCCGAGCCAAAATGTTTCTCAACCAAATTCTTCTGGCGGATCTTTCACCGCTCAGCAAGACGAGATGGAAGTGCTTGCAGAAAGAGCTTTCGCCATTTCTCCTCGCCTCGGAGCAATCGAGCCCCATGTCGCTCCGCAAGCCGCTCAAAATCGCAGCTTCGCTGACACCCTGGAAGAGCTTCTGGATGCCGGCTTAATCAATCAAGTCCTTGCACCTTCTGACGAGCCGGAAGGTGTGATTGGAGATATTCAGTCTCCGGGAGACTTTGAAGACACGACAGAAATCTTTGATGAAAGTCTGGAAGAAGAAGTGGCGGATAATAACTGGACTAAAAATGCGACAGCTAATTCCTCCGATACGATCAGCTCAGAAACGCCAGCTAACGAACCGGAAGATGTGGTGAACTCGACAGTTAATCAAGAGGAATCTCAAGCGAGTTCCGCTCCACAAGCCGTTCCTCCCACTCCGGAGCGTAAAGACAGCATTCACGAGACAGCCGAAACCGGCACACCGACTCCACCTCCGCGTCGAAAGAAGAGCTATAAAAACGAATAGGGTTCGTCAAGAGGCAACCTTGCGTCTTTTCCGACTTTCGCATTTGAAGTGGTGGTATTCCCACCATATTCGCTTAGAAATTAGCAGCATTGAATTGACGACCTTAAATTTTGCCCTTAGTATCGTCACTAACCGATGGCGTGCACACCAATTTCAATCTTGATCGGCGAAGATCCTGACTATTTCAGTCTTTATATGGCGAAAGAAGCGTCGAAGCAGTTGAGCTCCGACCGGTTTTGAATCGGCTTTAATCTTGTGCCGGTGAGAAATTCTGGCAATCTGGCTGGGTATATAGGAAACACCATTCTCCCTTAGGAAGTAGATATATGTCTGACCTCTATGGCGGTAACGGCATGAGCCCCAATGACAAAATGAATTCAATGGGTGGGGAACAGTCCAAACCCGAAACCAAAGATTTCGATCCTCTTGAGCTTTTAAAAGAGAAAGAGCTTAGCAAACAAGCGGAAATTATCGACCTTGCAACTAACGATGATATTGATGATCATTCGGGAGATCTATTGACTGAAGCAGAGCGAGAAACACTGCGCATGACGGCAGAACAAGTTGACGAAGCCCGCATTAGCTGGGCATCAGTGTTGAAAGACCCGCAGAAATCTCTTCGTGCTCTGGATGAACAGCACAAGAAAATCGAAGAACTCATTAAGGCTCGAGATATGGAAGGTCTGCGTGATATGCAGCGCAAAGTCGACGAGCAACTCAAAATGATTGTTGTGGCAGTGAGTGACGTAAAAAAAGCGCCGGCGTGGGGCTCGGTAATGACGATAGCTTCGTAAAACCGGATCTCACGCGCCCTGAAGGAATTGAAAAAAAGAAAACCTGAGCGATGCTCAGGTCTTCTCTGTTTTCAGTTCTTCCTGCGATTGAAATAATCGAATTAGATGTATCCGATTTTCTGATTTTGCTGCGAGTTTGCCGGTGGCAAAATTCGCAATCTTCGCATTGGCTCATCACCCACACTGCGACTGGATAGATTGAATCGTTCGACCAGTTGATGCTGCAGACGTCGAATGTAAGAACGGCGCGGTGCCAATTCAACAGGCTCCAGGCGATCTACCACTCGGGAAATAGCCTGACGGGCTTCTTCCAATGCGATCTCAGTTTCATCCACATCTTCTTCGATATCGACTGCACCAATTGCGGATTCATCGAGGTGCAATGCTTCGCGCAGCGCCTTTTGAATTTGTGGAAGGTTATTACTCTTCACGACGTAAACCGGCACTTGCTGCGCTTCTGCAAGCGAGTAAATTTTGGCTCCGGCGCGCGCGTAACTCTTAAGTGCAAGAATCGCATCTGCTTCATCAATCGCTTTCACAACTTCGATAGGTAGCTGAAGCGTCTTCACTACCCGTTCGAGCAACCCTTTGCTAACCGCATACGGATAGACTTTGAGATTCGTATCCTGCGGGTTGCCCCAGTCCTGCGCGAAAGGGGCTAGCCCATCCGCACTTGCAGCTACGATCGGTTCTTGCTTTTGAACAACGGCAAAATCGCCAGTTGATTCGTCGCGTTTTCTAATTTCCGGATGAATCTTCCAACCGCGCAGAAGCTGATCGACAGCGCCTGCAACGTCACGGTGCACCGCTAAAGTTTGACGGTCGAGAATTTCGATGCAAACATCGAATGTGGGCTGTCCAGCTCTTTCCAAAACAGTTTTCTGAGTGCCGCGCCGACGAGCTTCATCGTCACCGAGAGTGACAGACTGAATACCACCAACAAGGTCAACCAGGGTCGGATTTTTAAGTAAGTTGTCGAGAGCGTTACCGTGAGCGGTTCCGATTAAGGACACGCCGCGCTCTGCAATTGTTCTTGCCGCTGCCGCTTCCTGCTCTGTTCCGATTTCATCAATGATGATTACTTCCGGAGTGTGGTTTTCGACAGCCTCAATCATGACGGCGTGCTGCTGGTCAGGATGCGCCACTTGCATACGACGAGCACGTCCGATTGCTGGGTGAGGGACATCTCCATCGCCGGCGATTTCATTTGATGTATCAATTACAATTACGCGCTTGCCGAGTTCATCAGATAGTACGCGTCCCATTTCTCTAAGCTTGGTCGTTTTACCAACACCTGGAGGTCCGAGAAAAAGAATGGATTTACCGCTCTCAACCAGGTCACGGATGACGTTTATAGTTCCGCTAATTGCACGTCCAACTCGGCAAGTCAGTCCGATTACTTTGCCAGAACGATTGCGCAGTGCTGAAATACGATGCAAAGTTCTTTCAATGCCCGCTCTGTTATCACCAGAAAATTGTCCGATCTTCTCTACTGCTACTTGCAGATCGTGCTCAGTGACAGGTTCGTCTGAAAGCACAGTAGTGTGCCTGTCGAGGTAGCGAGCTTCAGGTAAGCGGCCCAGGTCGAGCACGACTTCATAAAGTCCGTTAGTATCCTTTTCTAAAATCGATCTGAGCTGCGGTGGCAGTATTGCCATAAACGAGGAAAGGTCATCAGGTGGGGTGATTACTTCCATTTAGTTTCTCCAGAGTCGGACTGTTTTCTAGGGCTCTCGCCAGCGAACTACCTATAATTTTTCAATCACCCGTATGCTCCTTATACCAGTAATATTCAAAACATATTCGTCAATAAACTGTCCCGGAATAACGACCGGAACGCCTGGTGGACAGGGTGCGATGCATTCCGCCGAAATTTGACCGAGGGCGTCCAGCCGATCGACTACTCTGGATGCCGCTCGCAATGCGCTTGCCGGTGACATCGCTAAATTAATTTCTGGAGGCGAAAGTTTTGAAGGAGCTGTCACAGCCAACGAGTTTGGAGTAAATTTTGTTTTGGACTGGATGTCTTCAAGCGCACTCAACAGTGTCTGTACATCTTCTTCCGTAGTGCCTGCGCCTAAGAGCAAAAGTATGGCTCCGTCAAAGTCAGCTTCAATTCCAATTCCTCGGCTTCTCAATTCAGAAGCAAGATCTATCTCAGCATTAGCCCTGATGACGATGTGATACGGCTCATTGTCACCGTTCGAGGTAAAGGTAGAGTAAAGGTTTAGGCCCACCAGAGTGGTGCGAATTTTTTCTGCCAGGAGGCGCACATTGTTGAGCTGTTCCATGCCCTTGCTTGTCGAAAGATGGCTCAACATCAGCTCTACAGAGGTCATCAATAAATAATTTGGGCTAGACGATTGAAGTGTATTCAGGACAGCTCGAAGCTGCTCTTCACCAATTTTGCTGTTATAACCAAGATGCAATGCACCAGTTTGGGTAAGAGCAGAGAGAGTCTTGTGGAAAGAATGAACGACCAGATCAGCGCCTTGAGAGAGTGCAGAAGGTCTAAAACCAGCTGCTTCAAACAGGTGGGCACCATGCGCTTCGTCAACGATTAGTGTGACATCGTATTTGCAGCAGACGGCAGAAATTGCCGAAATATCACTGATAGCACCCTGGTAAGTTGGTGATACCACTAGTACGCAGGCAATGTCATTTTCATTTTGCAGAATTTTCTCAATCTGTTGAGCATCAGCGCCCTCATAAAATCCATATTCAGAATTCCACAAAGGTTCGTGCCAGATAGGCTCGAGGAGCGAAAGACAAATTCCAGATACGGCAGCGCGATGCAAATTACGTGGTATCAACGCTTTTTTGCCGAATTGAGCGCAGGCGATGAATGCCGCTATAAGAGCTACTGATGCGCCATTAACCGAGAGACTAGTTTGCTTTGCACCAAACAAGATGGCCAAATTCTTTTCAAGATTCAGAAGCACGCCGGTTGGATTATTGAGATCGTCCAAACCAGGCAGCTCTGTCACATCTTGAGAAAGCTGCAATCTGAAATTTTCTGATTTCCCGAACGAAGATGGACGCGTTTTATGCCCGGGTGTGTGAAACGAGGCGCGCTCATTGACGACGACTGCGGAGATCATATCTGCCAATAAGTCGTTGGAAACTTTCTTGTTATGCAATTTGGAAACGCTGCTTAAGCCAGGCGACAAGCGGGTGGAAAGTCCGTTAGAACTTTGAAGTTTTTCAAGTGTGGTGTCATTAGTTAACACGCGGCCAAGTATAACACGCTACTAATTTATGCAAAGCCCGCAAAAAACGCACTACCAGATGCTTTCAGGAGATCACAAATATATAGATTTGACACCAAAAGCAGTGTCGAGCACATAAGCAAATTGCCTTCACAAAGACTTCACGATGCCTAATCTAAAATGCCGATACCCCTATTTATCCTTCTTACTAGACTTAAAATGACTGAATATACAGATGTACCGAAAATCGCCAAGGCCGCACCGGCAGAACAGAGCGCTGAGCGCCTCAATTACCCTGAGATTATGCAATCTTCTGGCGCTGCCAATTTGCAGGGTGACACCTTTCAAAGGGCAGCAAGTCTCCCTTCTCTATTTTCAAAGCGCGACAGCTATCCTTATCCATCCGTCCAGATAAGCGAAAATGTTTTCACCAACAACAATTTCCCACTCAAATTTACTGAAGCCGATCTGCGTCAGGAAATTCAGCGGAGTGAAAAACTAAAGACTGAAGTGGCGCGACCAATTGTGCGTGCGCCGGAAGTACGCGAAACGGGCGACAGAACATTAGCTCCTGCCGCGCTTGCCTTAGATACGCCATCTAAAACTTATGAATATCAAAATCTTAGAAATCGCTCCGCAGCGCATTCCGGTCCTGACGCAATGCTGTATGTGCCGAAAAATTTTGATAGCAGCAAACCAATCAACCTGGTTGTCTACAATCATGGCTTCGGAAGCACAGCCAGAAGCTCATTCCGTGACAGCGAATTAGGCAAACAAATGGCGAACGCACCACCAAATACGGTGCTAATCGTGCCCGAATGGCAAGCTGCCGCGGGTTCTAGAGGTTACAATCAAGGAAATTTGTCCAAGCCCGGCGCCTTTCGCAGCATGGTGGAAGAAGTTTTCGATAAAACCCCGGAATTAAGGGGTAAGACAATGCGCGATGTGTCCAAGATACACATTGTGAGCCACTCGGCCGGGCACGCAGCTACAGAAACCCAAATTTATCAAAACGGTCTTTCGTCAAAAATTGCCAGCATAACAATGATTGATTCTACTTACGCGCCTCAGAGAATGGAGCCCTGGATCCAAAGCAATATCCGAGAACTGGCGAATGGCTCGAAACGCTTCATTAGTATCTCCAACGACACTAATTCTCAAAATAACGGGCAAGCCTCTCGAGTTGAACAGATGTTGAGACGCGGAGGGCTATCGACGTCTAGCATGCTCAAAGATTTCAAAAATTCTGGTCTCGATGAAAGAAGCCTTGCTCAGTATCCAATTATTTTCAAAAGTAGTTCCGTCGCACATAACTCAATGCCTAAAACGTATTTCGGCGCAATCGAAAAAGCATCTAAACGATGGTAGCTCAGCCTTTGTCTGAGTCAGACGTCACACCGACTACATACAACTCTTTTGGTTCCTCAATATCTTTTTTTCTGAACAATTGTAAGTTAATCGACTGATATTCGTGTCGAGTAATAACCAGAGGTGACCATCTGGCGACACATCTCAGCGTTATACAACTACTGCTGAGCAGTGCTTTTCAAGGAACTTTGAGTATATCGATTTGTCTCCCCAAGCGAGCAAGTACGTCGAAGTTTTTTCTAAAAATATTTTCGCAACGTATCCAAAAAATAGAGATGTTTTCAAAACCCTATAAGGTAGGTATTCGCGATGAAACCAATAAAGAATGGAAAAATCGCGTTGATGTTAGCCGCTGTTGGAGTATTGTCCGCCGCCACCATTTCGTTGGCAGACCAAACGACTTCACTTGTTAGCACTACGCGTGTGGTAACCGCTTGTGGTGAACTATTTTCATTAGACTCAAATGCTGATGGTAAAACCGCAGTAGAACGAGTAAGAATTGTTCAGAACCGTTTGGACGATGCACTAATCCACGCTAGATTCCGTGTACCAGATACGGTGCGTGTTGCTGTTAAAAACCGCAATCCAGTAGTGCTACTGGACAATAAATTGATTGTGACGGCCGATGCAAACAGTGCTATCCGTGCTGGTCTCACCCAGATGCAGCTGGCTCAAAAGTGGGCAGATAGTATTAGAATGTGTCTTTCGCACACCGCGGAATTAGACAAATACATTGCTATGTTGACCGGTAAGTTTGAGGTCAAACAAACAGTAAAGTCATTTGGCAATGATTCTGTGGCTGTAGCTACAGCGGAAATGCTGATGCCAATCGAATTGGCAACACCCATTTCGACCGAAGCTTCAGCAGTTGGAGACAGAATAGAAGCAGTTCTGACACATGATGTTCCACTGAAGCCGAGTTTCGATTCGTACATACCAGCTGGTTCATTGGTGCTCGGTGAAATAGTTGACGCAAACCAATACGTGCCAAACCGTTTCGCAGGCAAAGATGGCTTTTCAGTAGATTTCCATGAAATTCGCATGCCTGACGGTAAGAAAATTCCGATTACTGCCCATGTACTCGGCGGATTGAATTCATGGAAATTGATCAATATCAAACCAACGACCGCCGAACACGTACAAGCAACCTCTGTCGCTGTGCAAGACAACCGTATCGTAACCGTTGATCTCTCAGCCAAAAGAGGCGTTATCACTGGTGGTTGGAAGAGCGCACCGGTCGATGAAGTTACGCAATCGAGGTTTCGTCGTCTCGTCTTGAAGCGTGACCAAGGCGTAGTTATTCCAGCTGGCGAGCCAATGCTCATGCAGCTCAATGGAACCACAGCTATCGCTATCTCAACACAAACAATGTAATAAGGAATTATCTCATGTCTATTTCAATGAAGAAGCAAATGTTTGCTTTGGCATTGTTAGCCTCCATCACCGTACCTACTGCATTTGCCGGATTTTCTGAAGGCAACAAAGTAACGCTCGGTGGACAAGAAGCTTTCAAAATCCTTAGCCCTGCAGAAGGCTTTTCGCCTGACCAAAGAGCCTGGCAAACTCAGGACGCACTAGATAATGCACTCGTCCTCTCTAGCAGCTCATCACCTGATGCAGTCAGTGTGGCGAAAATGAATGGAGCATTTGTAGTGATGCTCGACGGTCGCAAAGTTGCTACCGCAGATGGAGGCAGCGCCAGCCTCGAAGGATTGACCCCAGAACAATTAGCAGGTAAGTGGGCAGAATCAATCAAAAACTTCCTTTCTGATTCTGGTCGCGCCAGCAGTTATATTGCATCCCTGAAAAATCCACATCAAGTAGAAGCAAATATAGCGATTGCCGAACGCAGACTGTATGCGCCAGCAGGTCTGAAGATGGCAATTAGACTGGATCAACCTATCTCGTTTGCGACTGTACGCGCTGGCGACGTAGTCACCGGGAAAGTATTCGAATCAGTACGCATGGGCAACTATGCAATTCCATCGGGAGCGCTTGTATTCGGTAAAGTAATCGAAACCGCACCAGATACATATGCAGTTCAATTCACTTCACTGCGTCTACCTTCAGGCACTGAAGTTCCAATTTCTGCAGGTCTCGCTTATGGAACGTTGATAAAGACGAGAGGACCGCATCTGGTTTCGACCTATGCAATTCCTTCCGGACACGCCAACAACGTTCCTGAAATAGCCGGTAGAATCCCAGCCACAACGGCCATTGGTGCAATCGGCGCTAATGACTCCACCACTATCGTTATGCACCGTGGAAGCGATGTGCTCACCTCAGATCAGGCACTGGCTGTAGTGCTGCAACAGACAGCCCCAATCACAGTTGTCTCTGTGGGTAATGACATGTAGCGTCCTCAGGCGCGGCTGAAAGAGAGAAAGGTCACACGCATCTTTCTCTCTGGAAGCCTAATTTTTGTTATGAAGGAGGAAACATAAATGTTTCTAAAACGAACTAATCAAGCTCTTTTGCTAAGCTCTCTGGTCGCTTTGACGACAATAAATTGCGCGCAAGCAAACGATTTTGGTGATCTCATTCAGAGCTGGACAGGCGGGAATTACAACAATCTTACTGCACAAAACCAGCTGACCACTCGCAATAATTTACAAGCTCGCATTTCGCAACTGCGCAATGACTCTGACATTGCACTCAGAAGCAATCAAATCTCACACAGCGAAATGATCAATATGAATTCCGAGTTAGACAGAATCGCCAATATGGAAGCCAGTTATGGTGCAAACGGCATGACTTTCGGTGAGGCTCAGTCGTTAGTCGGCCAGCTCGATACAACAGCCTTACGCTTAACCAATTATGGATACGACGAGGTGTCGCCCTACCCTAACTATCAAGCAAATAATTATCGTTCGAACACTTATGGATTCGCAAATTTAAACGATCGCACCAGTCAAATGCAGCGACGTATTGACCTTGGATCACGTAACGGTCGCTTGAATCAAATGGAAGCAAATCGTTTGAGAGCGCAACTCGACCGCATCCAACGAGAAGAATCGACGATGCGTCAAGGTGGGCTGAGTGCCTGGGAGCGTCAGACTTTGATCGGTCGATATGACCAATTTGGCAATCGATTGAATGGCGAACTCAACGACAGTCAGATAGCTGGCAGACGTTCGCGCTGGTATTAATGCAAATTGTAGTTCGACTCTTTAACTAGAAAGAGCGAAGACAAATGGCTCAAAATAGGCAAGCAGACAGTTTCCTGTCTGCTTGTTTTTTGGCATAGTCTACAAAATTCGTCTCTCTTCTCTCGCATACGCTAGCGCAGCACAAAAAGTGCCTTTTTAACAATCGCCGCTAGCGCACCAGATTCGATGCCGTTTTAATGATTAATACTGCCCGTCTCGAGCGTTTCCACAAAAGGGTGGGCATTTAATCTGTGCTTTTATTTGGCTCTCAATGCCCCAGAAGCTACGGTTGAGACCTAACCATTTCTCACTTTCGACCGGCGCATCCAAAAATCTCTTAAAACAAACTCAGTCCCGAGATTTCCACATTTATTGAGCATCGTGTGCTCAGTAATGCTGGACGCGCTGCCGAAAGTAAAGTCGTGCTAAAGCACGATTTTTTTAGGAGCTAACTTCCTATGCACTGGCCGTAATAAAGTCGTTCGCCGGAAACCACGCTGCCTGCTGCTCAGCGAAGAACCGGAAACAAAACCTATCTAATGTTCGTAGCATCGGTGTGGAACGGGATAGGTCGGACAAAGCTTGGTCCGGGAATTTGTTGAGCAATCAATAGATTCCGAAAACGGCATCACAACCGTTGAGCGCTCGACTGGATTGAATAGAGCTAGACCCCAGTCAGGCAGATGCACAAATGAATTCCGCCGTTCTGGAATTTCGTTTGGCATCACTTAGCGACTCTCTCAATCATTGAAAACAGATTGAGCGAGTTAAGACTGTTTTCCACTCCGTTTGCGATAGCTCGTAGAGGTGCGAGCTATTGTTGAGAGTGTCTCTGCACTGTAGCAGTCTGCAATTTTTGCAGATTGCATTTTTTAAATTTGATTCGAAAATGTGCCGCGACGTTTACCTCAAACGAAGCGGTGGCCTGAAACCAGCTTGTCCCTGGTGGAAGGTCTGATGATCAATTGCCCGTCAGAAAGTTTTTCTAAAAACGAAAAACTCTCTGCGGAATAAATATAAATGGGTCGCCCTGAGCGCCTCATCTATATTGACGTTTGAAATATTTTTTTGAATTGTTTTCAAAAAATATTTCAAACGTTTCTGCATCTCAATGGTCTGGCCAACCAGAGAAGCAGATTTTCCAGCAATTGATCATCCCCCAGCGAGCCCCATCCCGGGATGAGGCTCAACTCGCGACCGGCACTCGCGACAGTGCGGGACAAGCACTGCAAGCCCGTTGTGGCAAACAAAGTGAACGGACTTTGCGAGCTGCAGAATGCCTGATTATTAGAGCCAGGCGTTCAGGGCGTAGCCAGGAGAGCGAACCTAGGCGGTGGAAAGCTCCTGCCGCGACAAACTCTCCTTGTGTTTTTCCAATCAACCCGAAGAGGAGGCTTCCAATGCGCAAGACGACCAAGTCGACGAGCAAGAAGGTGGCCTACCTCTTCAACGAGGGCGGTCCTTCTTCTGCCGCGGTTCTCGGTGGTAAGGGGGCTGGTCTCGTCGAGCTGGCGTCGCACGGAATCCCCGTGCCCGCCAGTTTCACAATCACCACAGCAGTCGCGCGTGCGTACGCACAGCACGGTCGCCTGCCCAAGCGCAGTCAGTGGCAGATCAACTGGGGCATCGAGGGGCTCGAGCGCGAGAGCGGCAAAGTCTTCGGAGATGCGCGCAACCCGCTCCTGGTCTCGGTTCGCTCTGGCGCACCGGTGTCGATGCCTGGCATGATGGACACTGTCCTCAACCTGGGTATCAATCCGGAAATCGCATCGGCTCTGGCTCTCCAGGCTGGTGCGCGCTTTGCCTGGGACACCTACCGTCGTTTTCTCTACATGTTCGGCACGGTGGTGCTGGGCGTCAGCAAAGAGAAGTTCGACAGTGTCAAGGAAGCCAATTTCCACAATAAGGAGGGGAAACTCGACGAACAGGCGGACGGAGAGGCGCTGGACGGAGACGTTCTGCGCGAGATCTGTTTTCTCTACCGCTCGCTCATCAAAACCGAAACCGGGCAGGCTGTCCCCGACGAGCCGCGTCGACAGCTCGACCTGGCTGTCGAAGCCGTGCTCAAGTCGTGGAACAGCGAACGCGCCGTCACCTACAGACGCCTCAACAAGATTCCCGATGACCTCGGAACGGCAGTGAATGTGCAAGTGATGGTCTACGGAAACCGCGATGACGAGTCCGGAAGCGGTGTGGTTTTCAGCCGCAATGTGGCCGTCGGCACGCCCGGGATGTGGGGTGAATTCCTGATTAACGCTCAGGGCGAAGACGTCGTGTCGGGCAGTCACACGCCGTTGCCGATTGCCTCGATGAGGATCTGGAACGCGGCGCTCTTCAGCGAGTTGTCCGGCTATCTGGAAAAACTCGAACGCACGCGCCGTGAGGTCGTGGACGTAGAGTTTACCGTCGAGTCGGGCAAGTTGTACGTCTTGCAGGTGCGCGCCGCCAAGCTGACGCCTGAGGCTGCCGCTACCTGTGCTGTGCACTTCGTCTGGGACGGGTGGCGCGGTAAGGAAGAAGCACTCGACGGCGTAAGCCATGAGCAGTGCGTGGCATTACAAGCGCGCTCGTTCGAGCCGGAAGCCTTCGCGCGCGCCTTCGCCGAGCGAGGGCTTGGGCAAGGAATTTCGGCGTCTCCAGGCGCTGTGGTAGGCGCTCTGGTCAAGACAAGCGCTGAAGCTGTTCGGGAAGCAGCCTCAGGTCGGACAGTCATTCTTGTGCGACCTGACACGTCGCCCGAGGACCTGCCTGGCATGATGGCGGCTGCCGCAATCGTCACCCTCACGGGTGGT
>JACMKL010000448.1 GCA_014380105.1 Candidatus Melainabacteria bacterium | reverse complement strand
TCTGAATTTTCAACTGCATCAACTAAAGCAAACTCAGCATCAACAATGACGACAACAGTAAAGACCAAGTAATTAGTCTTATTCAACTAATTCAGTTGTTTTTCAACTGGTTCAGCTAATCCGAGAACTGTGCACAATCCCAACATCCTGAGGTTGGAAGTGAGGAAAAACGTCAGCTATTTGACGAATGCCCATGCGCTTAATCAAAATCTCGGATAAAACAGAACGATAATCGTAGATAACATCAAGCCCGCTTGGACCGAGGACCCATTTCTCTTCGTCCAATCCGGGCCATTTACCAATAAACTTACCGCCACGTATTCCGTCACCCATAACCATCGCAGCAAATCCACGTCCGTGGTCTGTGCCCAGCGAGCCGTTTTCGTACGTGCGTCTGCCGAATTCAGTTATCACCAGTGTCGTGATTTTGGTGCGATTTTTTGAAAGATCGGCGTCAAAGGCAGCCAATCCAAGACCTAAAGTCTCAATTAATTCGGCTTGAATTCCGGTGGCACCGCCTTGAATAAAGTGAGTGTCCCAACCGTCAAGGTCTACACAAGCCACTTCTAATCCAACTTCCGCCTTAACAAGACGTGCTATTTCTTTTAACGATTTACCAAAAGAATTCTCTGGATAATTGGCGCCAGCGCGAGGCTTATACTCAACTCCACGTAATTTCTCGACAAGCTTGAGCAAATTCAAAGTGTCCATTCCAGCGTCCGACATCAAACCGACGTCTGCACTGTAAAGCTGCGAAAGTGCTCTGGCGACCGCTTCCGGCTTTTCACGCGGCGCGTTAATGCAAATATCATCTATTGACAGAAGGGCGCTGGCGCCAGGAGCGCCTCTAAGTGATTCAGGAATTGCAGTTCCGATTGACACCGCCGATAGTGGCGACAGATCATCACCAAGTCGAGCCCGCAAGTAACGAGCGAGCCAGCCACCACCACTAGTTTTTAAATAAGCGTCGCCGTGCTCCATTTGGTCTTGTGATTCAAAGTGTGAGCCGGTTGGGTTATCTGTGCCAACCGCCTGAATGATTGACAAACGACCGTCATTAAAAGCCGGTAGGAGCGATTTTAATTTAGGGTGAAACGCATAAAAATCGTCTAGTTTGATTGCAGATTCGTCGCCCTTCCCACTTTTCGGATGAGGAATTCCTATTGTCGGTCGAACATTGTAATAGCGATCATCCGCATATGGAACAAACATGTTCAATGTATCGGCGCCGCCGCGCAAGAATATGCACACTAAAGTTTGGTCACACTTCTCAGACGCAGAATCCCCTCGGAGAGCTAATCGACGAATAAATTGTCTGCGAGTTTCGGATCTCATATTAAGCCTTCTGAAAAGCAGGAGAAGAGAGTATCAGTCCAAAAAGTTCAGCCCTGGCTTTATCATCTGAGAAATTGAGCTGACGTACATATTGATTTAGTGATGCCCTCTCCAGGCGATTAGGAAGTCGACCATTAAAATAAGCAAACAGTTTGGTGGCGGGCTCCTTTTCTTTCGAAAAATCTTCAATTGACAAAGCAGAGCAAAGATTGTCGAGGGAAATTTCGGCTGTTTGAAGAGAATTGGAGCAAAGGGCAAAAGCGAAATTCCATCGCCAGAGGAGGGTTCCAAGCCAAGGTGTAGCCTCAATTGGAGAGCCATCCGGCGTCGGATATTGGAAAGGTCCGTGACCCATTTTTGTCAAATAGTCTAAAACAGAATCACCAGCCATGGTGTCAGCACCCGTTGCGCGCAAACAACTAACAACATATTGGAAAGGGCGTTTGAGTTTTCCACCTGACGAATCAGCAAATTCTTTTGAAAGTAGAATTTCACGCAACATGGGTTTGATTTGCCCATCAGTCTGAGTGTATTTCCTTGCCACTTTCAAAACTAAAGACTGTGGTGGTTCGTCAGAGACGAAGTGTTTAATCAAACGTTTCGCCAAATGGCGTGCTGTCGAAGGATGATTGCAGGTGATTGAAACCAGGCGCTCAATATCCTTTTCTCCACCGCCAGACTTAATTGTTTCACCCAAAACAGTCTTCTCACCGTCATCGTGCAAAGACGCATCAAATGCGGCTGTGCCGCGCCCACTGCCGGAATTGAGCTTCCAGCCGGTTAGACATCGAGCAGCCTCATATACGTCCTTCTGTGTGTAGCCACCGTCAACACCAAGAGTGTGTAATTCAAGTAATTCGCGCGCATAATTTTCATTAGGTATTCCATCACGTCCGACTTTTTTATTTTCTTTTCCATCAAGATAAACCAGCATCGCAGGTGAAGTAGCCGAAGCAAATACCAGATCATAAAATCGACCGAAAACATTTTTTCGAATGACAGTGGCATCGTCGGTCGCTTTCAGGTAGATGCAATCACCTTTATCAATGTAAATATTGAAGTGGTCGCTGAAAAATTCAACCATGGATTCTTGCAATTGCTTCTTGCTGTAAACGCTTCTGAGGAGCGAATGTCGAGCAAGATCTTTGCGTAAAACCTCACGTTTAAATTCATAGCGCATACCCGAATCCAGACTAATTGATTCAAAACGGCGAGTGCGGAAATCGCACATGCGGTCGTCGATTTTTTCAGGATGAAGTTGTTCTTCAATCCAGGCGCGAGTTCCCATTTTTCGCGCTCGCTCAATATCACCAGGCCATGGACCATATCCAGCTCTTGAGAGAAGATGAAAAACTGGATCAGTCCGTGACGATTTCGGAATAAATACCTTTTCCGGAATTCCGTATCCGAGACGGTCAGCAATGAAACCGGTCGTGTTACTGCAGCTCACAAGCGGAACACTACAAGTGAGTATTCCAGTCAATCTCAAGAAGTCGCGTCGGGTCAAGATCATCCAGGTGTTCCTACAGCGTCTTCAGCGTTAAGGTCATTGGTCACAAAATTTTCGTTGAGAACTTTGTTTGATTGACTTACTGGCTTAGTACGCGTCCTACTATTCACCAGTCTGCGAGTGACAGAGCCCGCGCCAATAATGAGTGAGACAGGCAAGACGACAAACCAACCGAGCAGCGGAAGAAGATAAGCCAGTTCTAGAACTATGCCACCACGTATAGTGCGCTTCCATGGACGCGTTTCGTCTGCTGGAGATGGGAGTCTTTTTCCAAGCATTGTCACCAATCCGGCAACTCCGACATTTGCATAGAACAAAAACAAAGCAAGCAATGCAATTGCAGATGTGTCTCCAACGGGTCCATGCTTACTGCCGCCGAGAACAAAGAAAACAATGAAAGAAACGATAGCAATAGGTAGGCCAATGAAAAATGGCTTGGCCAGTCCGCCCTCTAAATCGGCACAAGAATCAGCGACCATTTGGGGCCAGAGTGCACGGCAGAGAAGCCAGAGTCCTGGAAATGCAAAAAGCAGTCCGACCACCAGGAAGAAATAGGTCATAATGTCGGCCAGGAGCATCTCGGTCCTCCAGTCTGCTACAGACTTATATATGCCCCATTTCTTGTTTAAATTGTCGGCATAGCTGTCTCGCCAAAACGCAAAGCGTCAACTGCCAACCATTCCAGGGCATTTTCGAACAGGAGACGATGCTTGGTCAAAGGGGAAAACTCGGCGACCGAATCAATCAACTCTCCTGGATTATCCTCACCCAGCGGAAACGGATAATCAGTGCCCAGGGCCACTCGATTTTCGCCAAACAATGAAACGATTTGCCGCAAAATTAGTGGGTCGTGAACGAGCGAATCGACAAAAAATTTACCCAGGTACTCCCTAGGCGCCACTTTGTTGTCTATGGCGCAGAGATCCGGACGCACATCGAAGCCGTGCTGAATGCGACCGATTGTGAAAGGGAAAGTGCCGCCCCCGTGAGCGAATGCGACTCGCAGTTTGGGCAATTTCTCAAAGACACCACCAAAAATCATCGAGCAAATCGCGCGGGTGGTTTCTGCAGGCATGCCCACCAACCAGGGTAGCCAATATTTTTGCATGTCAGCTTTGCCCATCATCTCCCATGGGTGCACAAAAATGGCGGCTCCCAGTTGCTCGGCGGCTTGAAAGACCGGAAAGAGTTCCGGATCGTTGAGATTCCAGGAATTGACGTGACTACCAATCTGCACGCCCTGAAACTTAAGGTCGCGAATACAACGCTCCAATTCTTTGA
>JACMKL010000447.1 GCA_014380105.1 Candidatus Melainabacteria bacterium | reverse complement strand
GGCTTACCAGCTCTACCACCAATCATTGTGCCTGCCGCTGGACCCTTGGTACGACATCATGTCCCGGGTTGGCAGCGATAGACGCGACAACATTTGTAAATTTACCCAGGAATATGCAGCAAAGCTCGGTAGTCAATCAGCAAACGGAAATTTGGGGCCCGAATTTTATAGCGGACCAAACGCGGCGCGTGGTTGGCAAAATAGCAATTTGAATCTCGACCCTATTCTGACTAACTACAAACACATTGACACAAATCTTCCCGCATTCACGCGCGATGGCGAAAGATTTCTTGCAGTTGTCGCGCCAAAATACCTCACCAAAGGCATCAAAACAATTGAGGGAATTCGTTACAGGTCAAAACCTACGGGCTTTCCGTTCAACGATGTAGAACGTTTTCAAATTCGCGAGTATCCCAACGGCGACGATCACATGATCGTGTTCGAGGGCGGCACTGGAAACGCCGGCACCACCCAACCGGCATGGAGTCTGATGGGTTTCGTATTGATGCACAAAACTCTCACAGGCTACGACGCGCACATTGTTTTTCGCGGCAGTCGTAGTGGTGCAGCTCTCAGCACGACGGTATGGAAAGCACAAGCTGTGCTGGGAGATCACAAAGGTAACCCTGACTGGATTACTGATTTACGAAGCGGAAAGCAAATTGTGCAACCTCTGGTCAGTAAGGTTGGCAAAGTGACCGAAGGATTTGCAGAGTCACTGCCAACGATGCTCGGACCAATCACGGCTAGCTGCAAATATCTTGAGCAAAAATATCCTGCTCCTGAGCACATCTACGTGACGGGTCACAGCCTGGGAGCAGGGCTCGCCAGCCAGTTTGTCAGCGCTATCAAGCAAGGCAGTTACGGTGACGTGTTAAGACAGGAAGTGGGCAGCTGGGCGTGGGACAATGCAACGCTCATTGCTTTTGCTCAGCCAATTCCAGGCGACCCTGCATGGGCAGCCAATTTCAATACTGTCTCGCCTAAGTCCGAACACTATTGGGTGTCGGGAGATAGCGTTGTGGAAGCCACCGATAGCCGCATAGTCGGTCTGTTTATCGATAAAGGCGAGCATGTAGGCGTTCAAAAAAAATTGAGCGAAATTGCTAACTGCAAAGATAACCCGCATGAAGTGTTCGTCATTCGAGCAGCTCTTTTGCGAGATCTGGCATCAAGCAATGCCGCAGTTTCTCAAAAACTTGGCATGGAAAACACCTGGGGCTACTATGCAAATTTTTCGAAAATGCTCTCGGGTCAGTCCGACAGTTATGTCTATCCCGGCGCGTCGGCACCAAAAATTGTGAATAACGAAAATCTTCGAAAGGTTTTGCAGAATTATAAATTAGGGTCGGAATTTGACTGCTGGTTGGAACAAGTTTACGCAAAAATGATTGCGGATAAAAGCAGTTACATTGGCTTCAAATTTCAGGGCACGCTGGACGATCGGCGGAAATTAGTGCTCGACATTGTTGAATGGATAAGAAAACCACCGACCACCGACAATGCTCAGGAACTCGACACCCTGGTCAAACAGTTTGAATTAATCGATGGAAATCTGGGACTAACTGATGAGGAAAAATGGATTTATGGTGGTTTAATTCTGTCCCGAATACAGAAGACAGCGCTGACGCTAGACGAGCTTAAATCCAGACCCGAGATTAAGGAATGCCTTGAGTCGTTCTGACGCCTATGACGGCCATCTTTTATATCTTTGAAAGGCAGCGTTAGCCACAAAAGATCAAATGGACTTCTGAACAGCAACAGACGCGGCGGCAGCAACACGCTGCTGCCGAATGTTGCGAATTTCGTGCAATACGTCGAGAGAAGTGGTGAATCTCGCGCCATATTCTCCAGCAGTGCACTTTTCTAGAAAAGGATTTAAACTCATTGGCAAATTGTCTTTCTCCCTGATCTTTGACACTTCCAAAGGAGTGGGATCTTTTCCGGTCAACAAGAAATAACAAGTGGCGCCGAGCGCGTATATGTCACTCTGTGGAACCGCCTTTCCACGCAATTGTTCTGGTGGCATATAAGATTGCTTGCCGACCATGGTACCGGTAGCGGTTCCCACAAACGCATTGGCAGCGCCAAAATCAATAAGTATGAGTTGCCCATCAACTCTCAAGACTAAATTGTCTGGGGTCAGATCTCTGTGAATAACTGGAGGGTCCTGAGAGTGCAAATAAACGAGAATTTCGCAAATCTGCTCAGCCCAATTCAGTACGAAATCTTCTGGCTGCGGTCCCCTCTCTTTTACGAAACGCCGCAAATCGAGTCCGTCAATAAACTCGAGCACTTCATAATGATGTTCATTCTCGACAAAGTGATCGAAAACTTTGGCAATGTATGGATGATCAAGCTTGCTTAGGAATTGAGCTTCGCGATTAAATAATTCAATTGCTTTGGCCTTAAGTGCCTCAGAGGAATTTTTTGGAATGACCGCCTCTTTGATGACTATCTGTTCACCCTGCATGTTTTTGGCAGCGTAGATTGCCGCAGAACCTCCGCAGGCAATAAGTTCAACGATTTTTACAGAGCCACCTTTCAATTCATCATTTGGAGCCAAAGGCACAAACAAGGTCGGAGAATAACGGTTCGAAAATTCTTCATCCCACAAATTTGTAAAACTATTGAAATTCAGATGTTTTATTCCTGAAACCGTTGGAAACTCCAGAGCAACTTTTTCCAGCGGAGGATCAATCACCACATGTGGTGCACTTGATACGACAGCATAAATCATTTTCTTCAAATCCTGGCGATCAATTTCACTTAGTTTGACGCACACTTCAACCGGTTCAGACCCTGGTGAATGCTGAAAGTAAAAAAGCATTTGGTCCGCTGTAGTTAAGCCACCATTTGATCTTGCAAAAACAAGTCTAGTTAATTGGTCCCACTTCCACTTGAGTTTTGCTCTTGTAGCCCACCAATATAAGCTTGGAAGAGTAATACTTTGCTGACGTAAAATAAAATACTTTCCAGAAAGCGCATTCGCAAAACATAAGAATGATATTGT
>JACMKL010000446.1 GCA_014380105.1 Candidatus Melainabacteria bacterium | reverse complement strand
TCACGAAAGCCTCTTAAATAGTCGGAAAGTCTTAGGTAAGATTGCTCTGAAATCTTTCGAACGGTTTCAATTTGGGGGAGGGGCAAGCATCTCCATGGCACTGATTGCTAACATTGAAGATTCAGGCTCGCAGTTTTATGGCAACACACTCTAGGATCACTATTCATGCAGACAATTTGTGTATTTTGCGGTTCATCGCCAGGGGTCAAGCATGAGTACGCAGTGGGTGCGCGTGAACTAGGCTGTGTTCTTGCAAAGAAAAATATCAACCTTGTCTATGGCGGCGGTCGAGTCGGACTGATGGGTATGGTCGCGGACGCTGCTCTTGCAGCAGGTTCGAAAGTGACAGGCATCATCCCACGCAGCCTGGCGGATAAGGAAATTGCCCATCAAGGTCTGACTGACTTGAGAATCGTCACCACGATGCACGAGCGCAAAGCGATGATGAGTGAGCTTTCTGATGGATTTATCGCCATGCCAGGCGGTTTTGGCACCCTGGAAGAATTATTTGAAGTCGTAACCTGGGCACAACTTGGAATTCACACCAAGCCTTTTGGACTTTTAAATGTCGCAGGCTACTACGACGGATTAATCAGTTTTCTTGATCATTCAGTTGAACAGGGCTTTGTGCCTTTGCGCCATCGCGAAATGATTATTGTGTCCGACGATGCTGAGGAGCTGGTCGAACTTTTAGCTGCTTATCGTCCGATTCCGGAAGAGAAATGGTTGTCTAGTCGCCAGACTTAAGATCTATATATAGCCACCTGCGCCACACTCCTGAGAGTCTGACGCGGTGTGTCCCTTGCTATATATTTTGCCGGCTTTTTCAAGCGGGCTGAATGATTGCGGGCGTAGTCAAGCGATCCAGGAAGTGGGGCTGACGTGTCTCACAAGTGAAAGTACTTCCGTTAACGGAAGAACATTCGCTTGTGACTGACCACGCAGTAGTTGTAGCAAAGAGGACGTGAAAGGACTGTGAAGAGTAATTTTCCCGAATTTTTATAACCAAGGGGTTGACAATACTAGACGACCGGTCTAATATGTGGATATGGAATCAAGTTGTTCTCGGAGGAGGCAGAAGTCATGAAAGGAGCATCTAACAACCAAACAGTTTCGCCTGTAGATA
The DNA here is from genome assembly GCA_014380105.1 of Candidatus Melainabacteria bacterium. GTDB lineage: Bacteria > Cyanobacteriota > Vampirovibrionia > Obscuribacterales > Obscuribacteraceae > QKMZ01. Next base: position 2,727 of record JACMKL010000446.1, on the reverse strand, counting down.
CAAAAGATTGTGATGGCAATTGTGCAAAGCAACTAGGCAGTCTTTGGTCTAGTCACCTGAGCAGACGAAAACAACATTCAGATCGTTTATCTGATCAACTCATTCACATTCAAGGACCGCTGGCTAAAGCGCTTACATTGAGTGTGGAAACGAGAACAATAGACGCGGCGTAGTTTGATATCAAATTGACTATGCCTGCGTAAGAATTTTAAAGGGACAGAACGAAACGACGCCCGAAAGGAAGAGTCGAGTAATTCCCCGCATCGACCACATGTCGACAGCTGCGATGTACTCGACTCTTCTATTTGCTTCGAAAAATATTCTAGCTAACTGACATGAATTATCGGTCGAAGAGAATCATCGTGTTCTGCATTGCGTAAAATTTCTCTCGCCAGTGGTGCCGTTTCGCCCTCACCAAAAAAGACGTATCGCAAAACGTATGCAATTGGATTTCCTTCCGTCCAGCCGAAATAAGCGTGAGGAATTTTTCCTGTAGTATTGCGAATGTGAAGAAGTAGAGCTGCTATTCCATTTGGAACGCCTGAGCTGCTGCAGCGCAGGATATTGTATCCATCAATTTCTAGACCTTGCACTTCAAGTGAATCTTCCCAGAAGTCTGATACTTCAAGAGGAGTAATTTCCAAGAATATAAAATTTCCTTCTCCAGATTGAATGCTGTGATTTTCTCGCGCTTCGGTTTCCTTCTCTCTATAATTAGTGCCACCAGGGCGATGTGCCAAAATACGAATTTCGCCCAAATGCTTTGAACATGCCGTTTCAATGAATTCTTGTGCTTTTTTGTCTAGAATAACTTTGCCTACTCTCAATTCTGTCGAGCGTGAAAAACGTGACACGAATGAAAGTAATACGATGGCTGCAATGAATAAGCTTGCGACTTTGATGCCGTCGGGGCGGCTGATTATATTGTTGATTGTCGTATAGGTAAAGGTCAAAGCGATCACTGAAAATAAATATTTCTGCAGTGTCTTTTCTTTCCAAACCGCCAATGTAGCGGCATACGCAGCTGAAGTCATTAAAACCAAAAGTCCAGTTGCAAACGCACCGCCCTGCGCATCAACATCAGCCTTGAATGCCCAGACGACAAAAAAAGCGATTGCAGTCAGTAGTAAAACTAAAGGACGCAGTGCAGAAACCCATTCAGGAGCCATACCGTATCGGGGTAAATAGCGAGGAATTAGATTGAGCATTCCCGCCATTGCTGATGCGCCAGCAAACCATAATATAAGGAGCGTACTAATATCGTAGGCGGTGCCGAATCCGTTGCCGAGCAATTCATGAGCTAGGTATGCTAATGCCCGTCCATTGGCTTTTCCGCCCTCTGCAAATTCAGAAGCGGGGATTAGAACGGTCGTCACAAGGGAACTTGCCACCAGATAAAATCCCATCAAAACTGCCGCGCATAAAAGCAATTTTTTTGTGTTCTTGATTCGTCCCAATGGTATGTCTGGAGAGTCAGATGGTTCTCCCTTTACTAGAGGCATTACTGCAACACCAGTCTCAAAGCCTGACATGCCGAGAGCTAATTTCGGAAAAGCCAGAGCGGATACTGCCGCAATTTGCCACCAGCTTCCGTGCATTTGGAAAATGCCACTTTGCCAGTTGCTCAGGAGTTGAGGATTATGGAAAATTTGAGTGCAGCAAACTACTATCAAGTAGGCTGTCATCGAGAGATAAGCCCAGACGAGAATGATTGAAAGTCCGATGGCATCCTTAAATCCTTTCAAGAAGACTGCGCCCAGAGTTGCCACCAATATCAATGTCAGCGCTATTTGATTTTGCAACCAGGACGGTGATAAAGGATTATCAACAACGTGTTTTGCCGCGTCTGATGCGCAAAGCGTGATCGTCATCATGAAATCTGTGGTTGCAAATCCTAAAAGGAAAAGAACGAGAAGTTTTCCCCACCAGCTCGGCAGCAGGTCTTCTAATATGGCAATGCTGCCTTGACCATGTGGACTGCGCTCCGCTACCTTGGCATACATTGGATAGGCGCCAAATATGTTCAATAGCACAAGTAGAAATGTCGCAAAAGGAGAGAGTAAGCCCGCAGCGAGAAAAGCCATGCCTGGAGCGAATCCCAGCGACGAGAAATAGTCTACGCCGGTCAGGCACATTACGTTCCACCAGTTATCTTGCTGTTTGTGTTCTTTTCCCTTTACCTTTTCTCCAATTTTCTCGAAAAACCAATTGTTGAAGTTACTGGTGCGAACAATAACGTCTGGAAATTGTGAAGTAACGTCCTTTGGCTCTGTTCCAGCGTTCATGATTGATACCTCAACTGATTAGTAGTCTGAATCCGTAGCCTGGAACGGATAAAAAATGTTTTGGTTCTGCTGGTTTTCGCTCGAGTTTTTTGCGTAATTGCATTATGTACACTCTCAAATATGCTCCTGGGTCGCCCTTAACTCCAGTGGTGATTTCAGTTAAAAGCTGATTGTATGAGACGGCATTACCATTGTTCTTCAGCAGCGTCGTGAAGAGTCTATATTCCGTAGGTGTCAAATGTATTTCATTGTCATCCATGAAAACCTGGTGAGTAGCCAAATTTACCGTGATGCCATCAAATCTTATTGTCTGTGTCGTAGGAATTGATGGAGTCAGTGTTTGCGTTCGCCTCAATGCCACCTGCACGCGAGCCAGTAATTCGTCAGTGCTGAACGGTTTTGTGAGGTAATCGTCAGCTCCGCTCTCAAATAAGCGAATTTT
>JACMKL010000445.1 GCA_014380105.1 Candidatus Melainabacteria bacterium | reverse complement strand
AAGTGCAAGAGCAAGTGCACAAGACGAAATTGGACCGCAAGGCTCAAGAAGTAAAAGAAGAAATCGAGCATATTTCGCAAGATGCGTCTTCCAAAATTTCGGCCAGTCACAAACTTTTTTACAGCTCGCTCAAGCGTCTAGAAAAGAAATATTTTGATCGCATGGACCGACTGTTTACGAGGTTTGAAGCGGCTCTTGCTCAAGAAGGAACCGTGACCTCCGGCTCGAAACCACAGTCGACAAATGAACTTCGCACCTTACTTTCATCGAGGCTGCAAGCCCGGGGCGATGAAGTTATCAAATCATTCCAACGTCACGTAGAGCAGATTGAAAGCGAGTATTCGCGCTCCAGTCAGGGCTATCATGACCGCATCGAAAGCATCAAAACAAATGCTGTCGAATCTCTGGAAAAACAATTGCGCACCATGAATCAAGAATTGGAGCGCGTCAATCGCAACTTTAAAAACGGCATGTCCGACCTCAATATCGAACTGCCGCAAATCGAGGAAAGAGGCAAGGCTGCAGCTTTAGCAGTCAAAGCATATCGCAGTGCAATGCTCTCCCTGGAGGGTGACGACTGACCTTCTGAGAGCTTTTTTCTTTGTGTTTTCTGAGGAGTGAGAGATGACATTCGGCGGCAAGAATCTGCAAGAAGTTTATGACGGCGGCTCCAAGTCGATGACCGAGCTTGAAGCTGAGGTCAAAGGCAAGCTGAAAACCGTTGTTGATGGACACGTCGCCACCCGCGACGCAGAAGAAGCAACAGCGACAGGAAAAATCGACGAGCGCTTCAAAGAGTATGAAAGCGAGTTGAAGAAAGTCATGGAAGCGACAGTTGAGCGCATCAAACAAACTATGACCGAAGAGATCAGCGAGACAGAAAGGCACGTTCAATATGTAAATGGCGAATTACAACTGGTCGCGGACAAGTTGCGCGGAACCATAGTCGATCTTAAACGCACCCACGAAGCAAGCGTGAATTTCGTCTCAGAGACAGCCACCGATGAATTTGAAGCATCAGTGGAAGAGTCTCAATTAGAAGTCGAGAAGCAAGACAACACAGCCGGAAAGCACCTTAAGGCACATGGCACCTTTGTTCTCAATTCATTGCAGCAGAAATTGGATCATTGCCTCTGGGAATCTCGAGGCGACGAGAAGCAATTTAGTGGTGCACTTTTCAAAACATACATGCAGAGAGCAAGCGGCATCGACAATCAGTTTGCCACTCAAATGCAAAAACTGACCAGTGAAATTCAAGGTCACTTCAAAACTCTCGAAAGCGCCACTCAGACAGCTGAAACAACGCTCGATGGTGATATGGGCAGAGTTGTCGAAGAGATTGATAAGCGCGGAAAAGATACTGAAGATATCCTCAAACAAGAATTTGAGAAAATTGGCACCGCTCACCTCGAGACTCTTAAAAATTCTTTGATTACTGTCACCGAGGGACTCGGTCGCACTCACGAATCAAATACTCAAAGATTGAATGCCGAAACCAAAGAGCTATCAACGGCTCTAATTGTTGCATCAGGCGAAGCTCAAGAAGCTTTGAAAAACAAATGCGATCAAATTAGGGTGCAAGTTGATACCACGATGCAATCATTCACTCAAAGAATAGATGACAAACTGAAGCAAACAGCTATTTCTCGTCAGCAGTTAGAAGCAGAGAAAGACTCAATCTTCGCCAATATTCAGCAAGAACTTTCGACCATTCGTGACACATTTGAATCCAAACTTGTCACACTTAAAGATGACTCACTCACTCGCGTGACGACCATTGTGAATGAAACGGAAGGCGAAATTGTCACTCTGGCTGAGACTCTCAAGACAAAGATGACAGCAGATGCTCAAAAGGTGGCCGATGATTTCGAATCATCAGTGACCAACTTTCTCACTCAGCTTGCCCAAAATAGAAAGAATGCTCTGGATGAAATTGAAAGAGCAGCAGGAAAAGCTCCGACTGTACAAAGCGAAGCTGCTCCTGCACAGATACCAGCTGTCGCTCCGCAAGCAGAGGATACTGCAGCTGCTCCAACTTCAGAAACTCCACCGGAAGGCGGTCGCACCAGACGGGTGCGTCGCGAAAATCCCGGTACTTAATTATAGATAGATAGAAGGAAAGCCGAAATCTCATGAACTCGATGCTCCGACAACATCATATTCGTCTGCAAGACCTGCAAAACTACTTGCGTGGTTACGATTCGAATAAGCCCCAAACACCGGAAGACTGGGCTATACAGGAAAGCAAGTCATTCGTGCCTGGCATGCTGGTCTTCTGCCTCGACTCGATTGCGGCACCACCCGGGTTAGCTCAGTTCAGCAAGAAAGAACCCGCCGACCAGGGCGAGACTTATCGCATCAAAGATATGTCGGTAGTTGTCAGCATGACCGACGGGAAGCCGCTGGTGGTCAATATCACAGCCAGCGCTTTCGACTTGAGATTTTTAGAACAACTGCTTTTAGAAAAAGCTCGCAAAGCAATTTTGGACGGTCGCGACTTCCTGTACGTGTCCGCCGTTCCAGCGCAAGCATTGGATGCCACACAAGCCAAAGCCCTCGAGAATTTGGCCACAACTAGTTATCGCCAAGGCGGCTCGCGCCGCACTCTGGCGGCTGGAGACAATAGCGGTGCGCAGGAACCAGCGCAAGCACTTCTTTCTGCCCTTGGTGCCACCATCAACACTGGCGGTGTCGGCAAACAAGTCCTCGATATAGGAAATGTCTGCCATCTACTTTTCGCACCGGAAGGGCGTCAAGAAGACAAAAACAAGATCTTGATGAAATCATCTTTCACACCGCTTCCTGGCGATGAAGGCGTCATGGCTAATGATCATGGACAAAATGATGCGCCGGCATTGCAAATTGAAGACATCACAAATCCTTATCAGAAAGACCAGTCAGAACCTGTTGTGGCTCCAGTAGACCCGTCTGTGGGCTGGACCGAAGCGCCAGCATGGGTAGAGCCGGAAGTGCCTCAAGCCGAAGTTCCTCAAGAAGCCTGGCAGCCACCTGCTGCTGAAATTCCTTTCCAGGATCCGGCTGCTCAATGGACACAGCCCGGCATGCTCGATCAAGCAGCTGCCAGTTTCCTAAATCCTGAAGCACCGGTACAAGTTCCTGATTTCCCGCAACCACCACAAGGGTTATTTGAAATTCCGGATGCCAGTGCAGAGCAAGTACGCAACATGCCAAAACCGGCTCCTCTAGGCTCACCAGCGCGTCAGTCGATGACAAGCTTCAAGGCTCTGGAAGACACCGGCACGTTCAGAAAATTTGACAACGAAAATCAAGCGCACGCACCAAATGTGCCACCATTCATTGCTGAATCTGTCGAGCAACAAGATATTCAGCAAGCTGCTTCGATGGCTTTTGCAGCATCGGCAGCGGCGGTCGACTCGTCTATAATTCCAGCGCCATTGCAAGAAGAACAAATTGTTTCATCCGATCAAGGAAGCGCAGCAGGTGGATGGAATACACTGGGCGCCGGTCAAGCACCTCCATTCATTCCGCCAGCAGTAAATAAGGGTGGTCCACAACAAATTCGTCCGCAAGCTAACAGACCATCTGTACCTATTGGTGGCGTCGTTGATGCTCTGCATCAAACAGAAACCGGAATTTATCAACAATTCGGCACACCACCTGCAAAAGCACAAGAACAGCCAGTCCAAAACAATGAGGTTGCACCGGCTCCACTTGAAGTAGCAACACCCTATCAGCAAGAATTCCAGACACCAGATCAGGGGACAGCCGAAGTAATGAATCAACAGCCTCCAGTCGATGAATCGAAATTATCGATTTCCGACAGACTGAGCCTGAAGCTATCAAGAGTGAAATCCGATGCCTCTAATACCAGCGTCCCTGCTGTGCAAGCACCACATCAGGCGGCTCCTTCTTTTGTAAATCAACAACCGGAGCCATTGTTCGGATGGGAGCAGCCTGAAGATGTGCAGACTACATCTACCGATTTTCAACAACAGCCATCGACTTTTCAGTTGCCGGATGCTCCACAACAAGATGAATGGCAAAATTGGGGCGACAACCCACCAGCCCAAGAAGCACAACAAGGTGCCCATCTAGCTTCCGCACTCAGCGATCTGATGGACAGTCAGGGCAATTATGACCAGCCAGCGTCCTACGCGTCGACTTTCACACCACAAGACCTATCGCAAGCAGTCGATCAAAGTGGCTTTGTGAGTCAGTTTGCGCCGCAAACTGAAAATCAACCCGATTCTGCGGCATGGACAGATTTCCAAGAATCATTCAATTCGCAACAAGCATCATCGTTCAGCGATCCGGCTCCAGGCTTTGTGCCGGAGCAACCGGTGCAACAAGCGCATGAATACGCAGATATTCCGCAAGCTATTGATGCGTTCCAACAAGAATTTACAGCGCCTGATATGGGCTGGGAACAGCCCAGCGTGCCAGAGGCGGGCTACGCGGATTTGAGCGCAATGGATGTCACGCAGCCGGACATTTTACCGGCTCAAGATCAGGATGAAAATCTTGCAGCGAACGCTCCGGAACAAACATCAGCACTCGATCATTTCTCGACTCCGGCTCCATTACCTGCCGGTAATCCATTTGATTCGTCTGCAAACATCAGAGCGATCAATCCATTTTTAACACCACCACCGGCACCAGTTATTGAGCCTGTCTTCGAAGAACCGCAGCCAGCTGCCGGATTTTCACAAGATATTCCATCCTCTGACGATACAACCAGCGAAAGCATTCAAGAACTTGCCTCGGCTGCCGATGGCTCTCCATTAGAAATCGAGCCGTCGCCAGAAGTAATTGAAGAGATCTACGCCGCACCGGATATGGTGCAAGCACCTGAGCCTGAGCCAGAGATTGAGCCTGAACCGGCGCCAGCGCCGCTTCCAAGAGCACCACGCATACCGACTGCGGAAGAAGAAGCAGCAATTAAGCAAGAGATGGCGAGCTTCGAGAAGAAGCTTGAGCAACAACTTGCAAAAGCAGCGAAGAAGCTTAATTCGCGCGTTGAAGAAATTAAGTTACATGTTTCAAAAGAGATGGAGAGCCTTGCCGAAGAGTCCGAACAATCTGACAAGGCCACCGAAACCGTGCTTGCAGAACTTGGAACGCGCTTCAATAAACAGCTCGAAAATGTTACCGAAGACTGCCGACTCAAGATGTCGGATGCCGCAGCCAATGGTCGTTATACGATCAAGCAATTGTTGCAATCATCGAATACTCAAATTGAAGAAGAGCGCAATCAAAGATACGAAGCCTTACGCGAACAATCTAAGCAGTTCCGCGAAGACACTACGTCACTAGCTAGAAATCTCGAGAGGGAGACACAAGAAACGGTCAACAAGCGCGCAGAAGAATTAGCTGCCATGGTTGATCAGGTAGTCAGCAAGCTGAAGGAAACCGGAGACGCTTTCGTTGCGCTTGTCGACGCCCGTTTCCAACGTTTCACTGAGCGCATGGCTGAAGAAACAAATACAGTGACAGCGCTGCTTGATCGTTCGGTCAATTCCATGATGGATGAAATCGATGCCACCAATGAGAAATCAACCGAAAAAATGAGAACCGGCAAAGCTGATTTCGAGCAAACTATCAACTATCACGTTCGCACAGCGCAATTGACGCTTTCGCGCAAAACGAGAAAGCATCTTACTTTGTCGCTGCTTCCAAAACTGAATGAGCGCAAGGAAATTTTGCGCACGATGTCCACCGAAATGAGCCATCGTTTTGCTCAGGAGTCGACATTACAAGTAAGCAACCAGATGCAAGGTCTGGAGAGCAGCCTTACTGCTGCAAAACAGCAACTGAACAATCTTGTTACCGAATGCCTCTCCAACATCGACTCTGTTGGTCGCGGACAACAAGCTGGTCTGGAGGAAATTTTCAAAGATTCCAGTCAGCATATTGAAAAGAACACTCAGGAAGTGACAAGCATTCTGACGACTACAGAAAAACAAGTTCAAGAAACCGAGTTGGTATGCAAGAAATTAGCAGAAACTTCTTCAGTCGACGCCGATCCGCAGCTGACAGAAGTCCGCAACAGCGCCCACACTAAAGTTCTCCAAATCAAGCAGCAAGCTTCCTCAGGTCTGATCACAACGATCGATAGCGGTTGCGACCGCCTCGACCAGGTTAGCCAGGGGGCACAAACTGACCTTACAAACCTGAGAACGCAGTATGCACAAGGTGCACGCCATGCATCTGATGCCGGCTTGGCTCGTATGCGTGACGCTATCCAGGAAGCACTGGCTGCAATTCAAGCCGCCAGAGAAAAATATATGGAATAGACATCGACCAGACAGCGAATCTACAGCCAAAATTCTTCGATTATTAGATCCTGATTTCTCGGGTTAATAACCATTCGTTTCCGGGAATAGTCACACAAGGGCCAGTGTCGGCATTTTAGCCTTGCCCTTCAGGAGTAGTCCTCGAGGAACGAAAGCTGAACAATTTTCCTAATTATCAGCCACCGCCTTCGCTCGCGAAGTTTGCCGCCGATAACCCTGGCGCGGACTACGTTAGAGATAACGACGAAATTTTTCTGTATCACGGCACAAATTGCTACCGACGTTGGGAGATCAATAAGTCTGGAGCAATTGAGCCCGGACGCAATTCTTTCAGCTTCTTCTCCTCGCGTGCTCAGGACGCATTTAAGTACGCTCGTGCTGCCAGCATGCGCGATCTCGGACCCGGTTCTTTCAATTCATTGATACTTGAGCCTGTCGTTTTGAAAGTACGATTTACAGCCAGGACATGGCTTCAGGTCGATTTCATCCAGGATGAAGGCGCTACAGAGGACGACGACAGCCTCGGTCATATCATGGCTGTCCTTGGCCCCGTACCCTGTGGAAGCGTTGTAGATGTCCTGCACTGTATGCATGGACGCCGTCTGAGCGGCAGTGAAATCAGAAGTTTCGAAGACGGCAGCGTCATGGAAGGGATTCGCCAATTGAAAGTGACGTTGACGAAAGACAGGCTTGATGGCTGGCTTTTAAAAAACATGGGAATTCTCAGTCGCCGAGTCGGCGTCAGCTTGAAGGGCGGAGAAGTGCCTGATGTCACACTCGAAGATGAAGTTCGCCGACTGAGACAGTTGCAAGTGCGCGCATAACGCATGGTTAGAGGGCATTTAGTGAGACATAGTATTTATTTGAATATCGTTTTCTTTGCGGCGTCCGCACTAGTAGCGCCGCAGGCTAATGCACAAAGATCCACATCTGACATGGAGCGCATGCTCAATCAAGTTGATACGCAAGCGCCTATCCAGCAAATGGCTCCACAGCAGATGAATGCAGGCGGATTTGGCGGACAGCAGATGCAGCAAATGGCTCCGCAAGGACTTTTCAATCAATCGCCTATGCCTTCGCAACAAGGCGTAAACGCAGGACATCCTTTCGGAATCTCGTCTTTGTTTAACAACGGACAGGCTGCGCCAGCGCAAAGAGCACCTTTCACTCGGCGGGATTTGCTGCGAGTTTTCCTCGAAGGCGGCTCACCGACTCAATCCGGCGGCAATAATAACGACGCCCAAAAACAAGCTAATAATCAGCGCAAATACAACAGTGCAGCAAGCTACCGGCAAACAGCGGAAGATGCCTCCATGCGTGCGCTTGGCGCAGAACAGCGATCACAATATGGAAGCAAGAGTTCAAGAAATTCTGCAGCGAATGAAGCATATTATGCCGCTTCAGCAGCTCGTGGAGCAGCAAACAGCGCAACATCCGCGGCAGCAGGCGGAGCACTAAATGCCAACGAGGCAGCATCTGCAGCAAGGAATGCCGCCAACAGAGCGCAAGCGTCTGCTGACAGAGCAAGGTCAAACGCAAACTCAGCTCACGACGACTAGCTCACGAAGTCAAGGTTTGGCACCGCATTTGGTATCAAAACATTTTGCGCCCATTTAAGCTGTTTCATCCAAATTAGCTTTCGCTCGTTTTGACGTCGCTCCAGCGCTCGCTGTATTTGTTGGCGCCTTGCCATTTTTCTGACAGACTTTCAAAATAACAATTTAGCCAGTAGCCAATCACCCAGAGGGTGAAAAATGCGAGAGAAGCTAAAACCAGATAACCGAATAACATAACTCTGCCTCACATTCACTGACATATTCAGTAAGCCACAAAAGGCGTTAGGGGCACGTCAATGAATTCGGCGAAAGGGTCAAAATAGTGCAAAGACTGTAATTAGCTTAGAAAATTCTCGGTTAAGAACAGTCTGCAGTTGTTATCTATATATAAGAACGGTATTCTATTGCGCATTGTATAGAACACATCGACTGGAGGGTTTCGCCATGGTCGTTACGCAGGGCAATATCACTACAACGTGTAAGCTCTTGATCGACGGGAACTGGGTGGATTCCAAAGCGACGGAATTTGGTGAAGTCAACAATCCTTCGACTGGTGAATTAATCGCCAAAGTGCCGATGTGCAAACCTGACGATGTTGACCGCGCCGTTCAAGCTGCGCAAAAGGCATTTTTGGAGTGGCGCGAAGTTCCGGTTGTGGAACGCGCTCGTATCATGTTCCGTTTCAAGAGTTTGCTAGATGCGCGATACGAAGACATTGCTCGATGTGTGGTCAGAGAGCACGGCAAGACTTTAGCGGAAGCCAAGGCATCTGTTATGCGCGGCATTGAAGTAGTGGAATTCGCTTGTGGCGTGCCTTCCATGATTATGGGCGAGTCGATGGAGAACATCGCTCGCAATGTCGACGTAGAAACAGTTCGACATCCGCTCGGGGTATGTGCTGGTATCACACCATTCAATTTCCCCGCCATGGTGCCGCTCTGGATGTACCCTGTTGCCATCACCTGCGGCAACACTTTTGTACTGAAACCCTCAGAGAAAGTGCCTTTGACGAGCATGATGATTGCCGAATTATTGAAAGAAGCAGGATTACCTGACGGAGTTTTTAATATCGTCCATGGTGGCAAAGATTGTGTCAACGCATTGCTAACACACCCGCTTATCAAGGCGATCTCATTTGTCGGATCGACAGCCATTGCCAAACACGTATACGAGACTGGTACGAAAAATGGCAAGCGCGTGCAGGCCGCTGGTGGTGCTAAAAATCACATCATTATTATGCCTGACGCAGACATGGATCAAACAGTCCAAGCCCTGCAAGCATCAGCATTTGGATGTGCCGGCGAGAGATGCATGGCAGGCAGCTTAGCGGTTCCGGTTGGTGATGCTGCTGAGATGTTGATTCCACGATTAGTTGAGTCGGCAAGCAAAATGCGCGTAGGTCCAACCGACAACGAAGAGAATGTCGACATGGGTCCTCTGGTATCAAGTGAGCACTTGAAGAAAGTGACGTCTCTAATCGACAAGGGCGCAAGCGAAGGCGCTGACCTGGTTCTCGACGGTCGCAAATTAAAAGTCGACAGCAAAGGCTATTTCCTCGGACCAACAATTTTCGACAAAGCGAAAGCTGACATGTCGATTGTTCGGGAAGAAATATTTGGACCAGTCTTGTCTTGCGTTCGTGTCAACGACATTGAAGAAGCTATCGCACTAGGCAACAACTGCGAATTTGGCAATGGTGCTGTGATTTACACACGCAGCGGACACGCTGCTCGCGAATTCAAACATCGCTTCAATGCAGGCATGATAGGCATCAACGTTGGTGTACCTGCGCCAATGGCCTGGTTCCCGTTCACTGGATGGAATGCTTCCTTCTTTGGCGATCTGCATATTCAAGGCAAAGAGAGTGTTCAGTTTTACACCCAACAGAAGATGACCATGACTAGATGGTTTCAGTCATCAAATCAAAATCAATTCCACGATCCGATCTGGAAAGCGAAGAGCTAAATTCAAAAGAATAAAGAAAAGGAGCAGCTCATCTGAGTTGCTCCTTTTTATTTGTTTTAGTTGGTGCTTGATTCGCGGTGACTAAACGCCTTCAGGGGAAGGTGCTTTGATTACTGTCTCAGCAGCGTCACGAGCCACTTGTCCGGCTTCTCTAGCGGCGTTAGTCGCTATTTCAGCCGCTTCACGAGCGGCAACTCCGGCAGCGCCTGCAGCTTCTCTAGCCGCCTCTACTGCGTTGGCAACTTTTTCTTGTGCTCCATCCAAAACGCGAATGCGTTTTTTCTCGAGCAATTCTTTGGATGGACGAACAATGCGTTTTGCCAGTCCCATTCTTTCGAACAGAACAATCGTCATCCATGTGAAATCGAATTCCCACCATTGCAATCCATGACGAGCGCTCTTCGGCACTGCGTGGTGATTGTTGTGCCAACCTTCGCCGAGAGCAAGTAGACCTACCCACCAGACATTGCGGGAATCTTCTGGTGTTCTATATGTACGATAGCCAATATTCGGCTCGTGGCAAAAAGCATTAACGAATTGAGTGCTCCAGAAAATTGTGAATGTGGCAATTAAGTTGCCGACAACACATGCCCATCCGAAGGCAAAGAAAAGTACGATTCTAAAAACGACGCAGAGCGCCAGGCACAGATGGGCGTGATAACCCGTGTGAGTTGAGCCCAGGTGTTTGTAGAGAGGGTCATCGAGCAGATCAGCGGCTTGGCGACGCAACTCTTCGTCGGTTTGCACTTTGTCTGTGTAGGTCATCCATTTGTAGAGCGCATGCGCGAAGCCATCTCTGGGTGAATGAGGATCGCCAGGCTGGTCTGATTTCTGGTGGTGTTGACGGTGAACACCCACCCAAACGATTGGCGAGCCCATCAATGCGAAGTATGCGCCAGAGCAAATGTAATATTCGAGCCACTTCGGCACGACAAGAGACTTGTGAGTCAAAAGACGATGGTATCCCAGAGTGATACCAAGACCATGCCAGTGATGCCAAAAAACCGCCCAGCCAATAATTGCCAGGGTGGTTGCGACCACCGGGTCGTTAAAGATACCCAAGATAGAGTCTCCTCTGAATCAAACTCTGATTCGCACAGTTATATCACGTAGTTCTCAAGACACCCGCGTGCCTGAAATTAAATGGCCGCGGGTCTCCCTGCCAATCAGCAACGACATCCTTCTGAATATTATCTTATTCATTCACAAACCGCATCGTTCTCAAGATTTGCCGGATTTTGGTGAAACTTTCGCCACCCTCAAGATTTTGTCGCTTTTGTCTATGTCACGGGTGTTTAAGAAAACAGTTTGCGAAGAGAATGGTTGAGGTGCAAAAATACTTTTTGAAAGTTCACGCAAGCTCAACTAAAGCCGCAGAAAAAACGGCACAGAGGTATACTGACAATCGGTCTCAAACTGATTAGTTGCGCTTTACATGTTAAACAATTTTTTTGTCAGTAGATTTCTAAAAACTCTTGCCCTGCTTACATTTGCGCAATCGCTTCCATTAGCTGCCGGGGCTCAAACTGAGAATTTGAACGCGCCACTACCTGTAGTGCAAAACGAAACGCATACAACAAATACGTCCGACTCGACAAGTACAACCAGAACAACCACGACAACTACTACGACGACCACAACCAGGACTACTCAGCATTCCGGAGTGGTGACTAACCATCCGCGCGTCATTATCGCCTTAGGCGGCGGAGGCACTCGCGGCTGCGCTCACATCGGCGTATTGCGCGTGCTGGAAAAGGAAGGAATAAAAATCGACGGCATCGCCGGTACAAGTATAGGAGCCATCATCGGTGGCCTGTATGCGGCCGGCGTCAGTCTCGACGAGATAGAAGAGCGCATCCTCAACCGCTCTTTGCTGAAGTCTTTTCAAACTGTACCAATTCCCGTTAGAGTAGCTGTCATACCAGTTTTCTTCATCCCTCACCTGTTTGGATATCATCCGTATGACGGGCTATACAAGGGAAATAGGTTTCGCAACTACCTCAACGATTCAGTCCCCGAGGGTAACCGTGAGATTGAGTCTTTGAAGATGCCATTTGTTGCAGTCGCCTCCAATTTGCTTGATGCAAAACCTTACGCTATTGGCAAAGGCAATCTGGGACGCGCAATTCAAGCATCTTCGGCTATTCCGGTTTTGCGCAGGCCAGTGGTAATTGACGACAAATTATTGATTGATGGCGGATTACAAGCCAATCTTCCAGCCAAACAAGCCCGCGCGATGGGAGCTGATATCGTGATTGCAGTCAATGTAGATGAGCAATTCAACAAAGATGTTTCAAAAAAATCATTTAGAAAAATCGGCAGCGTCAGTCATCGCGTCATCAATATGATCTTGGCGAAGGTTGATGAAGACCAGATAAACGCTGCAGACATACTGATCTGCCCCGAAGTCAACAATATTCAGATATTGAGTTCAAAATCAAGAGACGCCAGAAATGCCATTGCAGCTGGCGAAAAGGCGACAAAGGCGATGGTCGATCAAATTAAAGCCCGCATCAGCTCGCCAATCAAGCCAAAAGTGGCAGAACAATTAAGCGCACCGGAATGAATAAGCAGATCTCGCTTTATATTTGTTGTCTATTTTTCGCCGCAGTCGGCATCCTGCATTTCACTCACACAGCCAATTTCACTCGCATTGTTCCTGATTACATTCCGTTTCCGGATATGGCGGTTTACTTGAGTGGAGTGGCCGAAATTCTCGGCGCCGTAATGCTGTTTTACGAGAAGTCACGGCGTTGGGGCTCTTACTTTCTCATTCTTTTATTGCTTGCCGTTTTTCCAGCCAACATCAATATGGCGGTCAAACACATCACGCTTGGATTGCCGGAATGGGTTCTGTGGGCGCGTTTACCGCTTCAAGCCCTACTTATTTATTGGGTGGCAGCAGTGGGGAAATCCCCCAAACCTTGATTTAATTTAGCTTGCCGAGCGCCTGCAAATTGCCTAAAGTTGTATAAATCACTCTTGATTTCCCGCCTGACCCGGCGGGCAACAAATCACAAGACGAAAGGCGGCGCATAATGCGAATAGTCATCACCGGTGGGCCGTCAGTTGGTAAGACCACAATTGTGTCCGGCGTTCAAGAGCGCGGCTTTCAGGTAGTGCATGAGTTTGCTACCCAAATTATCAAAGAGGGCGAATTTCTGCCCTGGGTCGATCGAGCCACTTTTCAAAATGAAGTATTGCGCCGACAACAGGCTGCCGAGGCTGAACTTGAAGATACATCCGGTGCAGTTTTTCTGGACCGCGGATTGTTCGACGGCGAAGCTTATTACATCTACGATAAAATCGCCATCCCAGAAGTTTTTTCCACACTGAGCGCGGCACAGTACACGCTCGCATTTCTCGTTGAAGAGCTGCCGTTTTTCGATAAAACAGATGTGCGCCGCGAGAATCTTGAATTCACGAAAGAAATTTCCATAATTCTGGAGAACTGCTATTCATCGCGAAACGTTGAGGTCGTGCGAGTACCGGCAATGCCGCCTAAAGAGCGCGTGGATTTTGTGATTGCAGAAGTCAGGCGTCGCATGCCGCCTCGCGCTCAGTTTGCCAAACCATCACATCTTCGTGACCGCGAAATAGCCCGGAAGAAAAGCGCCATGGCTGGCGCAGTCTAAGCACTTTCCAAAACATTCTTCGCACAATTAGACCTGTCAACAGTGTTACTCTATTAGCACCCTAATGAGGAGACTGCCAGGTGTCGGAAGCGACTAATGAAAAAGATTCACCCGAGATTATCGAGGGCGGAGAATCAGCCGACGAAGCGGCGGGGCATTATTCGCAGGAATACTGGTACAAGAATGTTTATCAAGGTGATGCTGTTCCACAGCTAACAATTCGCGCTGTCGTCATGGGCGGGATTCTCGGCTCGTTGATGTCGATTTCCAATCTATATACTTCGATCAAATTGGGCTGGGCATTCGGTGTTGCAATTACAGCCTGCGTCCTTTCATATGTAATCTGGAACGCCTTCCGAGTGCTCTTCCCGAAGCTTTCGCCGATGAGTATTTTGGAAAATAATTGCATGCAGTCGACAGCATCGGCGGCAGGTTATTCGACAGGCGCCACGATTGGCACTGCATTTGGTGCCTATCTTTTGATTACCGGAAACCATGTGCCTT
>JACMKL010000444.1 GCA_014380105.1 Candidatus Melainabacteria bacterium | reverse complement strand
GGCGACTGCCTATGCCGCGCAAGGTGAGTTTCTCAACGCTCAAAAGGACCTGGACAACGCTTTGACTGGAGAGAAATCGCCGGAAGGTTTTTACAAGCGGGCGATCGCTCGTTTGGCGATCGGTGACAGTAGCGGCGCTGTTTCTGATATCGCGGAAGTAAATAATTATGGTGCGGAATTTTTGGCAACGAAAAAGCAATCGCTGCAAGATGCGATCAGTGCCAAAGAAGGGAAGGGAGAGAAGGACGTTGCTCTTGCCGAATTGCTAGAACAAGCTGCTCTCATTGAGCTTGGAGGAAACAGCGCGGAAGGGGCGGAGGGATTGGAAAAGCGTGCGGTAGCTATTAAAGAGAAACAGCTCAGTAAGCACGACTCGCAGCTAGCCTACAGTTATATGATGTTGGGTCGAGTGTACTTGAAGAAGAAATCGCCTACAAAGGCGGAAGCACTGTTCCGCAACGCAATGGCGCGATTGAAAAACAATCCGGATGGAACGCAAAAGTTTGCAATTTTCAATTTGGAAGACACCGCAAAGCTATTGATTCAATCGTCGCAACAAGAGGAAGCTGGAGCGATCTTGCTTGATACGCGCATGGCACGAGCCGTCTCTGGATTTAACGAGCGAGCCTTCACCGGTGACCTTTCGAGAAAAGCAGAGCGAGCAATCGAGTCATTTAAGAAGAAAAAACGTGCTTCGCAGGAAGAAATTGCTCAACGCGAAAGTGCGGCAAAAGAAGCGGCTTCGAGACCAGAGACGGTTGCAAATACAGAGGTAGCCAGACAGCCAGAAATAACGCCGGTTGCTACGAATGTGTCAGCGCGAATACCTTCGTCATCATCGTCTAGTTCTGCATCTAATAAACGAATTCGAGATAAATGGGCTTTGATTGTTGGTATCAGTAATTTCAAAGACTCAAGTATCAATTTGCATTACTGCGCAAAAGACGCCAAAGATTTTTCGGATTTTTTGATCAACGAGAAAAACTTTGCGCCGGATCACGTTCAACTTCTCACTGATGCGACTGCTACGCGGGCGAACATTCTGTCCCTGCTGGGCAGCCGCTGGCTGCCGCGCGTGGCGGAACCTGATGATCTTGTCGTCATCTATTTCTCAGGACATGGCAGTCCATCGAGCCTGGATGTTGGTGGTGTCAACTATTTAGTTGCGCACGATACTGACGTGAATGATCTTTATGTCACTGGCATTGCTATGCAAGATCTTTCTCGCATAATCAAGGAACGCGTACATTGTGACCGCGTGATGGTTTTATTGGATGCTTGCCACAGTGGCGCCGTTGCGCCGAACTCGAAGGGTATTTCTCAGCCTCAAAATATAAATATAGACAACATTGTGCAGGGCACAGGTCAGATGGTTGTTTCTTCCAGCAGTCCTGAACAAAGATCGTGGGAATCTAAACGCTATCAAGGTAGTGTGTTTACCAAGTACTTGATTGAAGGATTACGGAAAAACGGAAAAATGACTAAGCTTGGCGATGCTTTTTCTTACTTGAATGAAGAAGTACAGCGCGAAGTCATGCGCGATCGTGGTGTTTTGCAAAATCCAGTCATGAAGAGTAAATGGGACGGCGATGATCTTGTAATTGGTGTTCCGCCGGCAAAGCCTACACCTGGACTAAAGGACTTGGAACTGCCCGATCGCACTAAACCCGGCACCACCGGTGGTGCCGAGCAACCTAAAAAACCTGGTGTCGAACAGCACAAACGCCCTCACGCTAAGGCTTCATCTGCCAAACGCGTAAAGTAAAATCGTCGCTTCCCGTTATGGCTTTATCTCCGGTCTCGGAAAAGCCTAAGCACCACATTCCGAAGTGTTGAAGATTGAAGATTTTTTCTTCTTTGCCTTCATCAATATCCCAAACGCGAAGAGTCTTATCCAGGCTGCCAGATATAACTTTGTCTACGGCTATGAATTTCACCTTGATAGCCCAGTTGGTATGTCCCGTCATCGATTTTAATTCTTCGCCGGAATCGACATCCCAAATTCTAATAGTGGTATCACGACCGCACGACGCGACTTTGCTTCCGTCATCGGAAAGCGCGAGCGATGCCACTTCGGCTGTGTGTCCCGTGAAAGTGCGGATTTGCTTTCCTGACTTCACGTTCCACAGCGTCATCAACTTATCGGTTCCGCCTGAAATAATTTCGTCTGCCTCAGGACTAAATGCGATGCATTTGATGGTGCCTGTACCCATCAATTTATTCACTTCTTTCCCCGTTTGTGAATCCCAAATACGAATCGTTCCGTCGTATCCTGCTGATGCCACCATATTTCCAACCGGTGCGAAAGCGACGCAAGTGACAATATTTTCGTGACCAACAAATTTTCTTATTTCAGCGCCGGTCTCCAGGTCCCATAAGCGAACTGTTTTGTCGTTGCTTGCCGAGAGTGCGCGTTCTGCCTTTGGAGAAAAGGCAACTCCGTTAACAGCATCATCGTGACCTTCGAATTTTTGAACTTCTTTGCCGGTCGTTAAGTCCCAAAGTCTCATGGTATTGTCGGCGCTACCAGACAAAGCTTGCGAACCATCGGCAGCAATGTCCATCCCTTTGCCCCAGCCCATGTGCCCTTCGAGTTTCATAACTTCTTTGAGCTTGTAATTCTCTGCCGGACCGAGTTTTTTAGTTGTAGTTACTTCTGAAGGAGTTTCGGGTGTTTCGATTGAAAAATTATTTT
>JACMKL010000443.1 GCA_014380105.1 Candidatus Melainabacteria bacterium | reverse complement strand
GTTCCGAAAGCGGACGGCAGTTTGTCCTTTAATCAGGCGCTCAATTCGTGGGCTCCTATATATCCTGAATCACTGATCGGAAAATGGGGCGGCACGTTGAAAACCAACTGGGCAGCTCTTTCTTCGATCGCAGTGCCAAACACACTTTCACAAATAGGAAATACAGGCAAGGTCATTTTTGATTTTGAGAAAACAGCCGGCGTCGTCAATTTACAGCCGACAGTGATTCATTTTCCACCTGTTAAAGTGCAGATGAATTCTCAGACTGCCAATGGTTATGGGCTAGTCAATGAGGACAAAGAAAAATTCCTCCGTGACATTCAGTCTAATCCGATGGTGACACTTTTTCCTTTGCTCTATCTTTCAAAAGGAAATTTTTTCACTACACAAGGTGGATCGAGTAGGCAAGACATTTTACGCAATACTCTCCGCAGAATACAGGTTGGAGTTTTCGAGCAAGATCTTATTGAAGCGACTTATACCAACAATCAATTTACGCTCTATCGTGAAATTGTAACCCGCTTCACCAGCCGCTCTTCAGACTGGCTCTATGCCCAGGTTGTGGTAGCCGAATATGGCTATGACCGCAAAGTGATACGGCGTTGGATGATGCAGGGATGGTTGGGCAAAAACTATCGAACAGTCGAAGCCGAGATCGCCGACGCTCGCGGGTTGCCTTACGAAAAGATTGAAAAACTCTACGGTCTGAAATAACCGACCCGGGGCGACATCTCGAAAGCACAGCGGTGGCGCACCGGAAGCAACTTCGTATTGAGTCTCGTTGTACGTCCGGGCCAAGGCAGGAGGAGTAGAGACTTTACTCCCGAACGCGAACTATGACGCAACACTGCATGTTCATGGAATGAACAATCGGACAGCTCCCGGCGCAACCTCCGTCTGCTGACCACGGAGATATATTAGAAATTTTGACGTTGTAAAGATATGGGGTTTCACCTAGATCTTTTGCAACGCAAAATTCAAATTAGCCGTTTACGCCGAGCACATTTTTAAAGAGAATTTCGCGGCAGACGCGCATCGGTTTGGTGTCACGTTGCACCTTTGAGCGCATCATGGCGCCTTCGAATGAGCAAAGGAAGAATTCGGCAGCATCTTGTGATTTAACCGACTTGGCGATTTCTCCGGCAGCTTTCGCTTCGTCCAGGACGCCCTTGAATGTTTCCATTCGTCTGAGCATGATTTCTTTCAAACGCACTCGAAAAACTTCATTCTGGTCAGCCATTTCCTGGCTCAAGTTGGCAATCAAACAGCCTCTGCTGCATTGTCTGCCTTCTGCCTTTTCAATGGCGTTGTCGATGTACCGTCTGACGCGGTCGAGAGGCGACACTGATTTGTCAGTTAGTGCTTGATCCAATTGAGCCACGTATTGCTCATCGAAAGTATTGATGACGGAAAGACCAAAGTCTTCCTTGCTCGAAAAGTAATGGTAAAAAGAGCCTTTTGGAACGCCACATGCCGTCAACACTTCGTTTAGACCGGTGTTGTTGTAGCCTTTTCCAAGCATCACGTCGATGCCGGTCTCGATCAGGAGACTCTTTGTATTCTGCTTAGTAGTAGTTTTAGTTGCCATATTTATATATTAGACCAGTCGGTCTAAACCTGTCAATAAGGTATCAGCCTAACAAAGCATCATTTTACCTGTTTTTTGCTTCGCGCGCCAAAAAACAAACGATGGCACATCTGCTCCGTTTGTTTTTTGTTCAGATACCTGCAAGCTCGCTTATTGGACCGGACGGGTTAGCTATTATGGGATTGATAACAAACTCAGGTCCCCATTGCCTGGCAAAGCAAAGGTGAATCCAAAAAAATCCTACTGGCTCGGTAAGCCTTGCTTCCTTGATCGATCCGACATCACATGGTTTCAGGCCGAGCTCAGAAATCAAATTTGATACAACTGTTTTTCCAGCGTCATCCCCGCAGATAAATGCCACCGGCTGATGCGGAATTATCTCGGGATTTTCCATTATTTCCCAGCCAACCGTATTGAGCCCCTTAATTACGATGGCTTGAGGCGCAAATTCTTTTACCTGTTCTCCGGCTGAAGTTGTATGCCCAATCAGTAAGCCGTCTTTAACTTCGTCTGCACCCAGTTTGATTGGATTGGTTGCGTCTAGGATAATCTTTCCAGCCAATGATTCCGCAAACGGCTTTAGCATTTTCTCTACTTCCGACCAAGGTAAAGCATTTACGATCACCTCGGCTTCACCAAAAGCTTTCGCTAGCTCACTGTTGTCGAACAGGATCGCCGTTGTGGTATTTACCAACTCCAGACTTTTGGCATTTTTTTTATCACGAACAACTAAACTGACTGCGTGACCGTTGCTTGCCCAACGTTTAGCTAATGTGCCGCCAACTCTGCCGCCGCCAAGAATACATATATTCATTTCTTTCAAATCTCACTCTGTAAAACTATCTAAGCCTGAGTTCCGGCAAGACTTTTACCAGGAAGGAAATTTGCCATATATTTCTCTACTCCTTTTGGGTCTGAAACAAGCTGCGCAGAGATCTGTTTTGCCTGGTCTCCCGGATAAACGTCTTCTTGTCCGAGTTCAATTGCTTCTACTGTCTCTCTCGCTACCTCAGAGGGTGCTACTTTAGGTTCCGGCCACTCAGCCGCCAGGGTGGTATCCACAGTGCCAGGCATAACAGCTATGACAAGAGTTTTTTGAGCTGCCAATTCAGCTCGAATACCGTGCGTCAGTGACAATGCTGCTGCTTTGGAAACGCTGTAACTGCCGCTAAAGGGTAGATGCACCTTAGCAAGCAGTGAAAGCATATTCACGATTGCACCACCGCCGGTGCCTGCCAGTATGGGCGCGAAGGCCCGGCACATTTTCATCATGCCTAGACAATTCACATCAAACTCTCTTTCGAGACTTGAGGTGTTCGAGGCCGAAATTATGCCTTGATTGAGCGATATCCCGGCATTGTTAATCAAGATCTGAACGTCTGAGCACTGCTCGGCTGCCGATGCTATCTGCTTTTCGTTTGTAACGTCTAGACAGATAGGTTTTACGCGTTTCGGGTCCAGCTCAACTAACTTTGAAACTTTCTCAATTTCGCGCGCCGCTACATAGACTTTGCCCACTCGTCCCTTTAGAAGCTCTAATACCAATTCGGTTCCTATGCCGCCATTGGCACCAGTGACAAATACTATTGAATCGGCTACTTTCATTGAGGTCCCCTTGAGGAAGCATGGCGTAAGTTCGACCGATTAATTTAACACAGTAAGAAATTTATTACTCACACAAATGTTGGTCACTAAATTTGAAAAAGAGTTATTTCTGCCCGCTTGAAAGAACACTTGAAGTGCTAGGTCCAAAATGGCGTATCGTCATTTTATGGTGGATTAAGCAAGATGTTAGAAGGTTTTCCGACCTGAAAGTAGTGATACCAGGCATCTCGGATCAGGAGTTAACGCGTCAGCTACGGTCACTTGAGCACCATGGCATCATCATGAGGCGACGGTATCAAGAGCGCCCACCGCGGGTCGAATATTCTATAACTACACTTGGAAAATCGTTGGATCCGGTGATTGATTCGATTTGTGATTGGGGACTTACGAACAGCAACGGCATCGAATTCGGCTACAAAAAGGCTCTGGAGTCTCTTCAATAAACGGTCTTTCATTTCCATGCACAGCACTACTTGCGGTGCCAGGCAGTATCCGCTTAACTTAAAACTTTCTTGCGCCAACATCCTGAGGATGTTTATCTTTGTGCTTGAGTTGGACTTGTTCGATCAGCTTTTCCAGTCTTGAAATGCTGCATGCGGATGTTCCTTTCATGTCTTTTCGCATTGCAAGAGCAATCGACAACTCGCGCTCGGCGAGACAATAGTCATTGCCACGGGCTGCGATTTTACCTAGAAATTGGTGCAAGTCAGCAACGCGAGTGGGTTTGTCAGGTTGATGTTCTTCAGCGCATGAGATCGCTTGATAGACATACTGTTCTGCTAGTTTGAAATTATGCTTGCGAGCGTAACGTCGAGCCACGAGACGGCTTTCGTTTTGTGCCATGCTGTGACCGAACAATTTTTCATCAAGAGCGATGACACTGTTTGTGCGTGCAATGCTTTCTGGTGTGCCAGTCAAGGAACAGCAAGACATGCCTGATGCAAACGTGAAGGCGTATATAAAAAATGGAATTGGCACAAGCATGCCGACTGTTCTGATTAGATTGGCGACGCCAATCGACATGCCGAATTCAGCTGGATCGACAAACTGCACTCCGCGTTTGCGATCGCGAGCGCTTGCAAATGCCAGTGCTCCAAAGTATGCAAAAGGAGCAACCAGGAAAGCAAGTTGCACGCCGCGGCAACTGATTCCTGAGTGTGCAGCGAGCACAAAGCCCACTATCACTGCGCTGAACAAGTAATAAACGCTTATACAGAACATGGAGAACTTTCTTTTTTCGAAGTAACTCATTCGATTGCCCTCCAGGCTCAGCTGAATTTTTTTGTTAGTTAAGGACTATATTCCACGCTCAAGCGAAGATCGCCTGCGGAATGCGGGTTATTTCCAAACGTGTTGTCTTCAATACACTTATTGTGCAGCGATTATTCAGGGCTGTACTCAGGCCTTTGATTGGTCGATTTCGCTTCGAATTTCAAATGCGGCATCAGCTCAAGAAAGAAAGCATCGATGGTGGTTGGTTTTGGAATTACTTTCTTGGCGCCAAGCTTGGTCGCGTGCTCAAATACTGTTGAATTCGTGCTTTCTTTGGAGATAAATATGATTGGAATGACATTCAATTCCTCGTCGTTGCCTAATTCGGAAAGTAAGTCGAATCCGGTGCCGCCGATTAATTCTTCGTCTGTGACAACAAGGTCAGGCATATTTTTGTTAGCGAGGTAGAGTGCAAGCGAGAGATCACTTGCCACAACTACGTCGTATTCGAGAGTTTGAACGGCGGCTTTCGCCAACTCACCCAATGATTTGTCTCTACTAGCTACAAGTATATGTCTGCTCATGGGTTTCCTCTAGTCCGGCAATGACCAAACGCGAATGCTCTTATCGTTGCTTCCCGTAAGAGCTTGCTTGCGGTCGGGCGAAAATTCTTCGCTGAAGATTCCGAAATTCAATCCTTCCAATTCAACCAAAGGCTGTCCGTTTGCCAAATCCCATGTACGGATGGTGCGGTCGAGACTGCCCGTAATTGCTTTGTCCGAGCCAGACATGAAGCCGACTTTGGTCACCCAGTCCTTGTGCCCTTCCAGCGATTGGGTGCTGACACCCTTATCTGTGTCCCAAATTTTTGCGGACAAATCGCGGCTGCCGGTCAAGACTTTGCCGTCAGGCGCGACCGCAAGAGAGAGAATGCTGTCTGTGTGGGCTGGGATGGACAGCAATTCTTTGTTGCCGACGATGTCCCAGACTTTCAACACGCCAGCTTCTGACCCGGTGACCGCCTTCAGCATTGAAGGCATGAAGCCGACGCAGCGGATGGTTTCGCCATGCCCTTCGAGGCTCATCAATTCTTTTGCGTCCGGGATTGAGATGATTTTCGCCGTGCGGTCGTAGCTGCCTGTCATTGCTCTGGTACCGTCTGCGGATATCACAACTGATGTGACAATGTTGCCGTGTCCGCGATAAATCGAGACAGGTAAGCCGCTTTCGAGTTCGTAGATTCTGACCGTGCGGTCATCGCTGACCGAGACCAAATATTTTTCGTCCGGCGTCATTGCGACAGCATTGACCTGACCAGTGTGACCAGGATACTTGCGAATTTCTTTGCCACTTGCCAGATCCCAGAGGCGGACTGTCTTGTCCGCGCTGCCTGAAACTGCGCGCGTGCCATCTTTTGTGTATGCGAGCGCCTTGATCCAGTCATAGTGACCGACTAATTGCTTTAACTCTTTGACTTCGCGGGGCGTTAAGGTGGTTGTAGTCGTAGTGGTTTGGACTGTGGTGGTGGAAACATCAGGTGCGGGCGCTTCGATCGTCACAGGAGGGGGCGTGGAAGGAGGCGCTGTTGCTTCAGGAGAAATATCGTCGGCAAATGCTGCCGGCATTGTGAAAGCGGCTAAGAACGCAAGTGCTGCCAGCTTTTTATTGAAAGTCATTAGCTTTGGTCCTTCCTACGTGCGTGCAAATTCTGCCCCATTCTATCCGGTTGAACAGATGCGGTATAAATAAGACGAATATACAATTACATTGAAGTGTTGTCAGGCAGATCGGGCTCGCGTAGCAATTGACTGCCGGTGAATTTCCGGGAGGAAAAATGGAGAAGAGAGTTTTTGGCAAAACAGGCATGAACGTAAGTGTGCTTGGTTTTGGCGGTGCAGAAATCGGATTTGAAGGCGCATCTACCGCAACTGTAAAAGAACTTCTCTCTGCCGCTCTCGACGCCGGGCTCAATGTTATCGATACTGCTGAATGCTACATGGACAGCGAGGTGCTGATTGGAGAAGCAGTTGCATCTCGTCGCAAAGACTTCTATCTGTTTACTAAATGCGGTCACAAATACACTTATACCGAAGAAGGTTGGACCGCCCCAGATATTGCCGAAAGTCTCGAGCGCAGCCTCAAGCGTTTGCAAACAGATTATGTTGATCTTCTGCAATTGCACAGTTGCAATAAAGCAATTTTGCAGAAAGGCGAAGTTATAGAAGCTCTTCAAAAGGCTAAAGAAGAGGGAAAAGTTAGATTTATTGGTTATAGTGGCGACAACGAAGACGCGCTTTATGCAATTAAGACTGGCGCTTTCGACGTTTTGCAAACTTCATGCAGCATTGCGGATCAAGAATCGATCGAAAAATTGATACCACTTGCACATGAAAAAGGGATGGGCGTAATTGCGAAGCGTCCAATTGCAAACGCCGCCTGGAGAAGCACCAGTCGCCCTCAAAACATCTACATTCAGCCTTATTGGGAACGCTTGCGCGATCTCCAATACGACTTCATCAACGGTGATGCCGAAAAAGCTGGCGAGACTGCTTTGAGATTTACGCTTTCAGTGCCGAATGTTCACACCATGATTGTTGGTACTGCGCGACCAACAAGGTGGATTGAAAACGCCAAAGTTGTAGGCAAAGGCAACCTCGAACAATCGCAGTACGACGCCATCCGCGCGCAGTGGAAAAAAGTGGCCCGCAAAGATTGGGTAGGTCAGGTTTAAACAACTATCAACAGACGTTTTACTTTTTTTCTCCATTCAACTCAATCTCACTGGTAGCGGTCTTAATCCTCTCTTCCAGTTCAATGTCATACCAATTATGGGATCTCTCATTTTTCAAAAGCATACTGCGCGCAGCCGCCACGAAACGGGGATATTGCTCCAATGCAGCGTCTTTATCGCCTGCTGCATTCATTAGTCGAGCCGAGACGTAACTTGTCTGAGGATGCGCCACATCGCATCTGTCAACATCAACCTTCGCTATGTCAACGTGAGACAACGCTAGTGAAGCTTCAGCGCGACCTGCAAAAGCTAATTGTGCATAATTAGAAGTTTTTGGAGCAATATCGATGGCGCGCGTAAAGCTGGATAGTGCGCTTTCGTAATTCTTCTCGTGCAAACAACAAAATCCCAACCCGACCAGCGCCTCAGCGCTCTTTGGCTCCAAAGAAAGGGCAGATTTGTAGTCAGAAATCGCCGCTTTATAATTTACTTTGAAATGGTGATATTTTGCTCTAAACAAGTAGCTATTAAAATAGTCACCTCTAGACATGGCCGCATTTATTGAATAATAGTTTGCCGAAATCTTCAGGGCGTTGTTGAAGTCAGGCAATAAATCGCCGCTGTCTTTTCCTTTGAGAGCCAGGATGGCATTTCCGCGCGAGTAATATCTACCGGGAGCCCACTCGGGCTTCATTTTAATCGCCTTGTCATAATCCAAAATCGCCTGCTCTATTTTCCCATTGGCGAATAATAAACTTGCTCGATTACCATAGTAAAGGGCGTTCCTTGGCTCCAGGCCAATGGCTCGATTTATATCCTTAAGTGCCTCGGCATGCTTACCCAAAACCGAATAGCATGATGCTCTGGCCGAGTAGAGCTCTGCGACTTTAGGATGCTGGGCGATACCTGTGTTCAGTGTCTGAATGGCGCTCTGGTATTGACCAGTGCACAAGAGGTTATGGGCCCGTGTGCTGATTCGTTGTAGGTCGGAACTACCGAATGCCGGCAACTGAAGGCTAGCAATAAAGCCAAGAACAAAGCCGCAGCGTTTTAGCAAATTAGACATTGATGATCCTTGTGAGCGATGTATTTATAGTATTTAAAATTTAGCGATAGCGACTCAAAAGGATCGTTTTGTTTATAGATCGATGATTTCGTCGAGGACATGCACTAACTTGTCTAAGTCCCTCTCAGATAGCGAATAGTGACAGGAGACGCGAAAGCCAAGCCCGGGATCTGCATTTTTAAAATCAGGCTGTACCCAGATCTTGTGATTAAGCCACAGATGATCGCGCAGGTCGTTTATTCTTGAGCGGTTTTTTGTCCAATGCATAACGAGCATACCGGTGTTTGGTGCTTCGGCGGGTGTGCGAAATTTTGGGTTGAGTTTAGTGACAGACCTGCGCAGATACTGAACGAGTTCCAACTCTCGCTGGTAAATATTTTCCGGGCCAAGCTTGAGATGCAAATTGATGGCAGCTGTTAATCCACGCCAGCGCACGACATCATTGCTGCCCTGTGATTCGAAACAATTGAGACTATTTTCACTAGTTTGTTTAAGTTTGAAATACTCATCACCCAGCCAAAGTGGTTGTAATTGCTGCACCAAATCTGGTGCTATATAGACGAATCCGGTGCCATTGGGACCACCCAACCACTTGTGACCAGAGCCCACCCAGAGTCTGTATTGCCCCGGACGGCAAACGATTTGCCCACCTGAGTGGGCACCGTCTACCAGGAGTGGAATGTTCATCTCCTTGGTTTTGCTTTCTAGTTGCATCAAATTCGGACGCGAGCCGTTATAGCTGCTGATTTCACTTACAAGAACCAGTTTTGTTCTACTATTTAGTCTCTTTACCAGCTTGCTATCAAATTCTGAGCTCCCCTCCAGAGGATCGATCTCTACTTTGTGGACGAGTATGCCACGCGTCTGTGCGAGGTATTCTGCCAGCACATTTACAGAGCCGTGTTCGCTGGTTGTAGTGACAAGTTCGTCACCCGCGTGGAGCAGAAAACTTTGCATCAAAAATTGCAGGCCTTGTGTAGTGTTTTGCACTAGCAACAACTGCGCTTCGGGAATGTCAAATAATTTCGCTGCCGCTTGTTTAGCCTCTCTCAGTGCCGAGTCGTCAATGAAAGTTGTAACAGTTGGATTGATATTCAGGTCGTTCCACCCACTGGACAATGCCTGTAATACCGACTGAGGCTTCCTTCCGCAACTGCCAGTATTGAGGTACAGGCAATTAGGTTCGGTCGGAAACTCTTGTTTGACTAAATCAAAATTCAGCCCGGCTGCTGAAGAATTTGTGGCAGTCATGGAGAAGTGCGTCTCATTAATCGTCTAGATTTTGGAACCAGATATTTTAAATAGAGCCATTAATGCCGTGTTCGCGCATTACTCTATCGAGTGATTCGTCGAATTCTTTCTTTTCTTGCGGAGAAGATTTCTCTGGCTGGTGGGGAGCGAGATTGTGATGAAGTTCAGTCAGGCGTGAGTGTGACGATAAGTCATCCATGTCGGCAATCAGCTTCTGCAATTCGACTACTTCTTTAAGCACTCTATGTTTCGCTTTTTCGCTAGAGACTTCCAGAAGCGACACGCAGTGAAAAATCCAATTTTCTGCATGCGTAAAGTCTTTGCTCTTGCGAGCCAATTCTGCCAGTAAGAGGTAGGTGTTAAGCCGGTCTTCCGGTGTAATACCAAAGCAAAGATCGATAATATCCAAAATCTCTTGAAGATAAGCGCCTGCTTCTTTCAAGTCTTCAAGCAAAATGCTCGTACGCACTAATGTGCTCAACGACCGCACGGATTCCGGGTGTTTGTAACCAAATAAAGTGTGCGTGATGTCCAATTCTTGTCTTCTAAATCTCAGCGCATCAACAAATTTGCTGTCGTCTTCCAGCATCTCTGCGATATCTTGGATCACTTCTCTGAAGCGAACAGCATCTCTTTCCGTCTGTTCATCAAGATATTCGAATTCTTGCAGGAGAAGGTCGAGCTTAACTGAAGTTTGATCTTTGACACCAGTAGTGGTGCTAGTTGAATTGGTTGCGCTCGCTAATTTATCAATGCGCGCTTGCAATTTGGAGACTTCATGACCACTGTTTGTATTTGATTTTTGATAGACAGCAATTGCTTTTCGGAAGAGATCTTCTGCCGCTGTTGGCTGTCCCATTTCCGCATAGACTTCAGCCAGAGACTTCAAAAGGTCGAGAGAAAGCTGATGTTTGACGTTCGGCTCGCCGACTAGATTTAGT
>JACMKL010000442.1 GCA_014380105.1 Candidatus Melainabacteria bacterium | reverse complement strand
TGACCTGTACGCAAAAATGGAATTGATGAACCCTTTTGGATCGGTGAAAGACCGCATTGCCTGGGGCATCATCAAAGATGATATTGATGAAATTCAGTCCAAAGGCAAAACAATTTATGAGAATTCCAGTGGAAATACTGCGAAGGCTCTGCAAGTAATCGCCAATATGTATGGTGTAAAAACAAGATTGATTACCTATCTTGCAAAAGTAGATGGTGTCAAAGAAATTGTTCGCATGTTAGGCGCGGAAATCGAAGAAGTGCTTGGGGGCAGCGAATGCTTCGATCCCAATGACCCAAATGATCCGCAATTCCTGATTGCCAAAATGGTGACGGACAATCCTGAGAAAAATTATTTCCCATCGCAATTCACCAATCCGAAAAATCCTGACATTCATTACAAGACGACAGGCAAAGAAATTGTTGATGATCTGAAGCGTGTTGATTACTTCTTTGGCGGATTGGGCACCAGCGGCTCAACTCTCGGGGCCGCTCGCCGAATTCGTGATGAAGGTAATCCGGATCTTGTTGCTGTCGGGGTTTGTGCAAGCAAAAATGATTTTATTCCGGGCATTCGCAGTCTGGACCAGATGTGGGAATCAGGACTCTTTGTCAAAGAAAATTACAGCGATTTCGTTTATGTCGATTCCGGCGAATCTGTCGACGCTATGATGGATCTTATTCGTGGTGCTGGCTTACTGTGCGGACCTACAAGTGGTGCTAGTTACCTCGGTGCACTTCGTTATTTGAAAAAAATTGATGCTGATCTGACAGAGCGTAAGAGTGCTGTCTTCATCGCCTGCGATCGAGTGGAATGGTATACCGATTACATTCGCGAACGACGACCAGAATTATTTGGTTTGAAGATGAAGCCGGATGCTTTGAGAGCAGCTGCCTTTGACCAAAACGCAAACAACGATTCGTGCAAAATACCTGTCGAGCGCGCTCAAGACTGGATTGACGAATATGAACCGCTAATTATCGATGTCAGGGGCAATCTTGCTTACAAAATGACGACTATCCCCAATGCCATAAATATTCCGTGGGAAGTATTTGAAAAAATGATTGATGCGGCCGACCCTTTTCCTAAGTCAAAGCCAATCTTGTTGGTTTGTCCGATTGGAGAAAAAACTACTCGCTACGCTTCTTATCTCCAAACCCGTGGATACAGGGCTTTCAGCCTTGAAGGTGGGATTTTGGAATGGCGCAACGCCAGCTGTAAACTTGTAAAAGTAAGCTAAAGCCCCATAAATTTGCTCAATCGATAAGGCGTAGTACACTGCTTAGGTTAGTGAATCGGTCTTGAACTTGAAAGTTATCGCGCGGATGTCACGCGGTTTCAAAACAAAGCAATTTCTCAGTCAAGAGGAGACCAACGCTTATATAAGCGATTAGAGTATTCAATGACTTATGCCAATTTGGCTGAGACAGTTTATTGAGACCGCCAGGTCGCACAGAAGGGGCGCATATCCAAATGAGAAAGCTAGCCGTAACTTTGATGATGTCAATTGCCATGCTCACCGGCTGTGGGCAGAGTAATGCACCACAAACGCCTACGGCCACCGGGGGGTGGGGCTACATTGACAACACCGGCAATATTGCAATTTCCCCGCAATTTGATGCTGCAAAGCCGTTTTCTCAAGACCGCGCTGCTGTCGTCAAGGGTGGACGCTGGGGCTTTATCGACAAGAAAGGTGGCTTTGTTATTCAGCCTACCTACAACACTGCCGAAACTTTCTCAGAAAGCAGAGCGGCGGTTCAGATCGGTGAAAAATGGGGTTTTATCGACCTGAATGGACAGCTCGTCATTCCCGCCGTTTTTGAAAATACTCAACCTTTCAGCGACGGTCTTGCTGCTGTCAAAATGAATGGTCTATGGGGCTACATTGACAAGGAAGGCGCTGTCGCCGTAAACGCTACCTACATGAACGTCAAACCGTTTTCCGATGGACGCGGCGCTGTCCAGGTGGACATGGAGCCGAACTTGAAGCCATGGGGTTTCGTAGACGAAAAGGGCAAGCTTGTAATCAAACTCCTCTATCGTGAAATCGTTCCATTCAAAAATGGAGTTGCTGAAGTTCGCACTCTCGAGCACAAAGTTGGACTCGTCGATAAAGACGGCATCATTATTTATAAGGCTGAAACCGACTTGCCATCGCTGTTCCATGATGGTTTGGCTATTACTTCTAGCAAAGGCAAGCAAGGATTCGCAGACTCCAAGGGCAATATCGTCATCCCTGCCAATTACGATGAAGTCGACAATTTCTCGGAAGGTGTAGCTAAAGTCCGTCAAGACTTGCGTTGGGGCTTCGTCAACAACAAAGGCGAAGTAGTCGCCAAAACTCAATACGATGCTGAGCTGCCATTCAAGGAAGGCTTAGCGGCAGTGAAGTTAGCCGGTGGTCGCTGGGGATATCTCAACGACAAAGGCAAGTTGGCAATTGAGCCAATTTACGATGAGGCGCAATCGTTTTCAGATGGTCTAGCGGCCGTGAAGCAAGACGCTAATAAGTAAATTGCTTGGACAGAAAGGCCCGACAGGTTATCATATCGAGTAGATATGCATGCTTTGCCTTGGGCGGAAATTGAATGAGAGACTTTGTTCTTCTGTTCGTGAATGGTGTTGAACATCGAGTCAGCGGTGATGATGTTTTCATGCCGTTGTCGGATTTTTTGCGATATTCGCTCAGTAAATGCGGCACGAAGGTAGTCTGTGCCGAAGGTGATTGCGGCGCCTGTACTGTCTTTCTCGGTCGGTTGAATACCGAGAAGAATGATCTCGAATATGTGCCTGTAAATGCATGCATCCAGTACCTGCACCAACTGGATTGTACGCATATAGTCACAGTTGAAGGATTGAAAATAGACGGCGAACTCAACCGCATTCAGCAATCGATGGTGGATTGCCACGGCGCACAATGCGGGTTTTGCACGCCCGGTTTTATTGTGGCGATGTGCTCAATGTTCGAAGAGAAGTGCAAGCCGGACAATCAAAAGGTCAGGGATGCATTGACAGGCAACCTGTGTCGCTGTACGGGATACGAATCAATTATAAAAGCGGCGTTATCGGTGGATGAAACACAGTATCAGCGGCTAGTCACCCTCTATCCGCCAGCAGCCATTGTCAGTGAATTTAAAAAACACCAGGCTGAACCGGTGACTGTGACTGGAAGCCAGAGCGTTTATTTTAAGCCAGTCGATGTAAAATCAGCAGTTAATTTTAAAAGTGCAAATTCGGGCACTGTCATCATATCTGGTGGCACTGACATTTGTGTCAATCTCAATAAAGGCAGAATCGAGCCAAAACATATTATGGC
>JACMKL010000054.1 GCA_014380105.1 Candidatus Melainabacteria bacterium | reverse complement strand
GTTGTTTTTCATTGGCTTTCCGTCCAACGCTGAGGCACTGCGGCGGCAGTTGTTGCCGTCCGATGCTGCGCTTTGTTGGCGCTACATTTCTACTCGGCAGCGAGAGTAACGCATGAACGCATGGACGTCCCCTCCTTTGCCGTCTTAGAGGGTGCCTGTCCCCCTCAGGGTCTCTTCTTTCTTCTTGATGTTCTGCATCCTGCGGACATGCTTCGGTGGCGGGGTCAACAGAGCCCGTTGAAAACGATCAAGATACAAGAGTTGCCCCCCTGGTTCTCGTATCCGCGGGCGAGGGGGGTGCCGCGCTAACAGGCGCCGGAGGCTTTGAGAACAGCGAGAACCTTGCTGCTGTTCTTGCCTCTTTTGGCGCAGTCACAAACGGTCTCGCCCCCGCTATTGCGGATGTCAACCCGCGCGCCTTTCGCCAGAAGCAGCTTCACAATCTCGGCTTGCCCCGAGACTGCTGCGGCCATTATGGGAGTCCAGTGTTCTCCATGCTGCTCGATGTTTGGATCGGCCCCCGCATCGAGCAACATCTTAACCATTGTTAGATGACCATCCCCCGCTGCGTAGTCAAGTGGCGTCGTGTTCCTGTAACGCTCATTGGGATCGGCATGATGTCGTAAAAGAGTTCGTACCACCTCTACATTGCCGGCTGGATCGGTACGTCCGGACCTTCGTTTTGCACTTGCCACTGCCGCAATCAGCGGTGTCAGCAGACCCCTTCCCTGATGATCTGCCTTCGCGCCGCTGCGCAGCAGACTGTCAACTGCAGCGGCATCTCCTTCTTCCGCCTTCTCCAGGAGCAGATTTTCCTGCGCCACATCTATCTGTTCTTTAGAAGCAGTGCGAAGAGCCTCGCTTGGAATCCCGAACTTTGCCAAGCTTTCAAAGGTTTCAGGGGCTATGGTTGCCCGTATCACTGGGTCCTGTGCTAGAGCCTCGATCCGCTGCCGGCTCGATGGTTGTGCTGCCAGTTGCTGCCGCACAGCTTCCGGGGAGAGATAAACAGCAACCATTTTGGCTAGAGACGCTTTAACCTCGACAACGTTCTTCTGCAGGGTCGCCTGAGCCTCCAGAGACCGGCTCTTTTCTATAGCCGACTTTCCATCATCGGCGATCTGTAGCGCCAAGGCCAGGATGAATGCACCAAGTGCGACAGGGAGCGCAATTTTCCCGGTCGGCGTCAGCTT
Organism: Candidatus Melainabacteria bacterium; assembly: GCA_014380105.1. Lineage (GTDB taxonomy): Bacteria > Cyanobacteriota > Vampirovibrionia > Obscuribacterales > Obscuribacteraceae > QKMZ01. Next base: position 7,665 of record JACMKL010000054.1, on the reverse strand, counting down.
TAGATGGCCAGAGCGATTAGTGTCTTCCTCTGTGAATTTAAAAAGCCAACCCCCTGCAAATGCGAGCCCGGTGGAAAGACACCACATCAGGTACTTGAGATAGATCGCGGCCTGCTCCATTCCTCCTCCATAGGGGAGGTCCAAAAAAGGGACGTCCCTGTGATGATGCGTTAACGAATTCCTCCAGAATCCATCTCGTTCAACTGCCAACTGCTCGCCGCACTGTACAGCGTGGTTGGCTGTGGGCTGACTGATCCCAAGCGTCCGCTGCTGCGCTTGGTTGGGATTCCTTCTCCGTTCCGCAACAACTTACACAACTTACCTGCGTCCTCTCCGGCCACTTTCCTCCGTGTTCGCGTCCAGTGCGGGGCTTTTTGCTATAGTCGGTGCTGTGTTAATTTCAGTCTACGACCACACGAAGGAATTCATGCCCGAACGCTGTGGCCCTAGTTGTAAAACCCACTTTTTCTACCAGGCCCAAGTTTGTTAAGTTCCAGACCGAGGCACCGAGTTCTGTTACTGAGATGCCGAGACTATCGCTGCATCTATGGGCGGTGTACTGCCTATCGCTGCCGGTTACGTCTTGAAAGGTATTATCCTTAAAGAAGGTCAGCACAAGGGTATCCATTGGGTCCATTTTAGAGATGGCTTCAGCATATCCCTGCCGCACCCTCCCAGCTTTTGCAGGGTCCAGCGCAGCCGCCATCAGACGCGCCCAAAGGTCTAACAGTTCCTCTCTGCTTTCATCGGCAGCGCCGCGCAAGATCGGCAGCGCCAGGGTGAGACTGGCTGGTTCGGTGTCGGTCACACCAGTAGCTGCGAGTCTCTGCCTTGTGCGATCCAGCATCTTAGCTATGTTCTCAACGCGCCTTAGGCGCAGCCAGTCGCCTCCCAAATATCCAACAAGGTCTTGCGGTACACTCCCAAGCGCCTCTTTAAAGAAAGAGCCGACACCACTTAGTAACTTCGCGACCTCTTGAACAGCCTTAGCCTGCTCATCGGAGATCGGCAACCACTGGCTATCATCCACTCGAAAACTCCCTTCACCTTAGGATCCGTAGAGGCCTAAAATTGGCTTTTTGTTGAAAGTCTTTACCATTGCTGCCCCATCGCGGAACCTCGGGTGGTCCGGTCTGGACCTTGACACGACCCAGCGGACGAACTGCTGAGAACTCACAGCAGCAACCGACTGAGTTGCGAGGCCCGCTGTCTGGCGGCGTGGGCTACTAACGAGCTTTCCAGTGCCACGCTGACTGAACTTGCTCTATTTTGTCGACGCGACGTTGCCACCATCTGTCACGCAGCCAGCCGTGCGAAAATCCTAGCCGATAAAGATCCAGCAGTATATGTCAAGAAGCGCCTTCTGGAAGACGAACTGACTGCGATCCCACCGCCTACTGCCTTACAGCAACAAAAGGACAACTTGCCGGATAACTAGCCTTCAATCCTTCACGCTGGCCACCGTCTACATCTCACTAGTCTCAAAATTGAGAATTTGAAAGCCTGACCCCATCGTCCTATTCATACTTCCTCCTGCGCCAACGGTGTGCGAGTTGTCCGGCGGCTTTCGGCCGGTCCAACTCCCTGGTTGGGATCTCAGTTGCCTCGGCATTCTTAAAGGTCCAATTTAGCCATCAAAAACGTCACTTTAAGCATTGAAAAAGGGGATAAAATGCGGTCATCCTAAATTATTCCTACCGGTTAACTTGGTCCGATCCCAAATCCCTGTGACTGCATCTTAACTCCCCTGAGTTCAGGAACTACCACCCTAAACGTTTCCGTTTTTTCTCCAATTTCAGGGGTTAGTTGGTCTTCTTTATTCTCTCTAATTGCATTGCCGATTATGTTGCGGAGATCATCAATGGATACGGTTTCACCTTTCTCGTTAACAAGATCAAAAACCTTCGGCTTGTGTGGAAAATCTTCTTCGGGAATAACTGTGAAATCGAAGTGCTTGTATGAGGTGTTGTATTGCGTGAACGTGAAATCCTTGAACATCCATGGAAGAGTTTCGACTTCATCAAGAGATAGACACCTGATGCCCAATGCTTTTGATTTCAATAGCGCTGTAGTAGTGAAGCCACGGGGCGAAACAATAACCCCTTTATCAATGAGTGTTTCTGAACATTTTTTTGCAAAGCCTTCGATTTGTGGCACCCCTACTGGTCGGCTCCTGTCGCTGCATTCAACCGCCACAATGATTTTATGATGGCCCGATGTTACCGTCAGGACCACATCGTGTTCTCTGAGCCTACCTGTTGTTTTGTCACGAATACGCTTCGGAGACTCAACGAGCACATTGTCTGAGGCGGCAAGATGCCGTTCAAGATAGGCTATTAACTTTTCAAGCGACCTGCCTGGTTGCATAGTTTTCTCACTTGTCCAATCTACGGTGTGGTTGGGAATCGTATTTGAGTTATTTCTAAGTCTACTCTATAAGGCCAATTTCTCTAAGAAGAAGCCTGCCGAGAGGAGCTAGCCTAAAACTCTTATTATCTTTTTCCAACAGGCCTAGTCGCTCCAAATGATGTTTGTAGTTGTCTTGCAGCGTCCCCTTGTCAATAACTGGCTGCGGTGAACCCATTACCTTCGACACAGGTTTCAGGATGTCTTTGTGCTTCTCCCGGAATTCAATGTCTCCACCCATTGTTGGCACTAAATAAAATCTTAACCAAATTATCTCTATGTCATTAATCTCATCAAGTAACTTCATAAGATGTTTTGACTCGTAATACTCGGTATCTTTTGATTCGAGGCTATTCGCAATTAGAGATGCTATATATTCTCGTCGTTCATCAGTTACAGAACGAGCGGCTTGTCGCAGGCCCTCTTCTAATAAATCGGTAAATGACTCGTTAAGTAGCTGTTCTCTAACAAAATCTTGTTCGATTTTGGTAATTCTTGCCTCAAGGGCATTGGCAAAATTTACAATCGATCGATTCGCTGATTTGGAATAACTGTCCCAGCCAGTTCTGCCAGAAGCGAACCAGCAAATGGGACGCAGCCTAAAGCAGCCTTCGCCGCAGAGGCAACATAATCAACCTTCTGCATATCAAGTTGCTCTGATCCCTTTTCATTGCTATCTGTCATTTTATCTCCTGTACAACGGCCAGAGGGTCTGCTGTGGAGCGTAGTGGAAACAGCAGCACCCGAGAGTTGGAACATTCCTTTACATGTAAATGTGAATATACGAAGGGCTTTACTCCATGCCACTTCTTAAAGGTCTGGATAAAACGCCTTAATGATCTTAATTACCGCCCAAATAATTCCCGATGCCGTCAATGATGCAATTACTCCGCTAATAAAACCTATCAACCGTTCCCTACGTATTTCAGCCGGCCCTAGTACACCCGCTACTTTACGGAAAGCGTTTACATCGGATTGCACGACAACTTTAATAGATTCAAGTTCTTTTTGTAATAATGACTTATCATTCTCAAGCTGCGATATTTGATGTACAGCTATTTCAACTTCTTTCTTATTAAGTTCAGCGGTATGTTTTAGTTCGTCTATGGCATTAAGTCCTTCTATAAGATTGGCCTTTGCCAAGTCGAGCTTTGCAATACGCTCATCTAGACTGCTGACATATTGTTCCGTTTCAACCGATATTTCGATAGCTGTGCCGTCAATACGAATCCGAAGACCTTTTATTATCTGATAGATAAAATTTATGAAAGAATTGACCAGATTACCTACGAAAGAAAATTCAATATTAGACACTAAATCCTCTTTTTTTCAGACTGAGCATGCTGAGAGCGTCGACGTGCTTGAGGTCTTTTAGACGAGCTTTGTTACGGCTTGATAAGCTTCGATTCAGCAAAGCCGCATGTGGAGCATTTATATTCCCTCTCCTTAGCACCTAAATCGCCAAAAGTTGGGTGTGGCCTTGAAGAAATGATCTCGAACGTTCTGATGCCACATTTAGGACATTTCTCGCCCGATGCATTGGAGAGAGAAAGCAGCTTTTCTTTTAAACTGGCATTTTCGTCTATCAAATCTGCGATCTTCATTTTTGCGTCGGCAAGTTCAAGACTTAAATCTGCCAGCAAATTCTTGAATTCAGCATTTTCAATGCTCTTGCCGATTTCACGCAAGCGAGTCGCGAGGCTTATTGCTGTGGATACTGTAGAGATTATGTCAGCCATTTACTCCTCCTATCCTTTGTTACAACGGGCATGGCTTTGACCTGCCGGGTTTTCGGGCAGGTCATAAGCCTTGTTGGATATCCGGTGTTATCGCCGTTGATTTATCTGGTTTTGTTTCCACTAACGCATATTTCACTCTTCTATAGAGCTTCATCTAGGCGCTCTAACGCTGAGATCATAATTGACACTGTATGTCGATCGAATTCAGCTCTGTCGTTTTCTTCGTGTGTGCCTTTGTTCAAATAACGCCATTCACGTGAATCACCGTTCAACCCCAGCAATATATCGATTGGGTTGGAAACCAGATTTTTATTTGGGTCACCGAAATCGCCTTTAACAATCCTTGTTTTAAGTTGTTCAGCAAGGTTTCTAAGTTCAATTGGTGCTGTTGGTGAACGCAATTTCAGGCTTAAATTGCCATCGCCATGTTTGTTTACATATCGCCAGACCTTGCTCTTTGTTAGCGATTCAAGCGCTTTACGGGACTTTGAAAGTGCCTCTCTGATTTCATTTCGATCAAAATGGCCCCGAGCTGCGATAATGTAATTACGAGGCGAACAATTAAAATCAACGCGAATATGTGACTCGTCCAAGCGGGGTAGGAAGGCAAAAGATCGAGACTGAGCCGCTGTCTGTGCGGGGAGCAGATTGTGAATATCTTTGAAGAACTCCTCCCCGTGGCAGGTTAGTAATATCTGCTTTTGAGTAAAATATTGATCCTCAAAAAGAGTTCTTCGAATCGACTCCCTGTGGTCGTCATCTATGGCATTTACCGGATCGTCAAATATCAATAATGGACAGTTTTCTTTTAGGTTCTTTGCGAGCAATATTGCAAGACCGATACAGCGAATGTGCCCTTCGCTGAGCACATGTAATGGGTCAAAAAAACGTTGAGGATTGCCTTGGAATGATATTTCAAGACGCTGATTCTGTGCCAATGGAAGCCTAACTGTGGCCAAATGTTCAGCTGGAGAATCATTTCGATTGAATGCGTTGTAAAGGATAACAACAATATCTCCAAGGTCTGCAACAAGTTGCCCTGGAAGCCTATCTCCATATGTATTCAATCTCGCCACGAAGTTCTTGTATGAAGCTGTTATTGATTGATTTTTTGTTACTATTACCTTTTCTGCTTCAACATCAATAATAAGTTGCGCGTTTTCAGTATCGAAATTGATAATAGCCTGTTGAGCAGATGCAATTGCTTGTTGTGCAGTATGTCTGCGTGTTTGAAGCACAGTGATTTGGTCTTTCAGCCCACGTAAACGATTTAGTTCTATCTGTTTGGTTGAACGAATTTGAGCTGCCTGATCAATCGCTCGGTCGGCTTCTTCAAGTTGATTCACCTGAGCTTGTAAGTGTTGCCATGGAGTATAATTGTCCTGCATAGGCTGGTGTAAACTATTCCACCAGTCGACATTGGCATGAATGTTCGGGGCAACTTGGTAGGTGGTAAGTACATTTGGTGCGAATCTATTACAGCAGGCACTTAGTATTTGAGTCAGTTTTAAAAAGGACTGATTGATGCACTGCTCCAACTGTTGTAATGCTTGTTGCTGGTCAGCTAAATGTTGCAGCTTCCGCAGTTCCTCTCCAGCGTGAGTGTATGGGTTTACTATTACCTGATTAAGTGGCGTTTTACACGCTGGGCAATTATCAGGACTGCTCGGCTGTACTTTAGTTACAGCGTCATACAAATTTTTAAATGACACTTGCTGACTGGCGTGTGCAAGCTCTTGCCGTTTAGCGTTTAGTTCGGTGAAGCCGTTATAAATTTCCTGCCACAGTCCATCTAATGCTGTTGCTGTTAAAGCAGATTTAGTCGCAAGAGGCTGTTGAATCTCAGATTCAAGCCGCCGGATGGCACCAGTATTTTGGTCGTCACCGTTTAACTCAATAACCATTTGGCTAAAGTTGGAACCTTCTCGGTATTGATTGGCTAATGCCTGATCTTCTGTATCTAGCCTTTGCAACTCCGTATTATTAGTTACTATCTGCTGCTGTGCCCCTGCAAGCGCTTGGCGCTTTTGCACTAACTGAGTAGCTTTTACTCCCGTCAGATCAATATATCTGGCGTCAATTTCTGTGGTGAAATTGCGCACAAACTCGTTAAATGAATCTAAACCAAATAACGTCGAAATCAGCTCAGTTTGCTTGGCGGGTGCTTGTGCGGCAATTCTTGAAAAGCTATCAATTCGGTTTTTTTCAACGAAACAAAAACGATATAATGCTTCTTTTGCTTCAATTGAAATCTCATCACCCTGATCATTTAACGCAATAATTTCCGGTGCCATAAAACGATCTACATAGGCGTTTTTAAGATCCTCTCGCTGATCACGAAAACGCTTGCTCTCCGCCTCTGCTACATTGCCCAGCAGACCATATTCTAGGGCTTCGCAAAAACTAGATTTACCAGTGCCATTAGGGCCATAAATCAGCACCAAACGACTAGCCAAATCAAACACCTCTTGTTTGGCAAAACCTCGAAATGGCCCAACGGTTAGGCTTTTAAGCTGAGTAATAGATTGAGTTTGCTCCGCCACTTGCTCGGGTAAAGGCTGAATCTCTGCACTTAACGTATCCCAGTTTGCTTGTGCCAACGCAACCATACGCTTAATTCGCTGGCCTTGATGGGTCCCCAAGGGAACCAACTGCCCCATATTTGACAGCACCAAGTTAGCCAGCTTGCGCACATCTGCGGGCACAGCATCCGTATTAATAGTTTGCAAAAAACGCAGATATTCAGCCTGAATCATAGAATGTCCTTATATTTTAAATCAGTTGCCCGTTCACTAACATCTTCGACGACCGCTGGCAGTGGAATTGTCAGGGTGTTTTTTGCGGGCAAAGCACCGCAATGACTGACAGCACAAGGCCAATAGCTGCAACCAACGCGTACAGGCCTAACCAAAATTTGTTCAAACGCAGACGCGCCAAGCGCTGGAAGTGCTTCGTGTGCTCAGCGTCAGCTTCTTGCTTAATTCGTTTGAGAGGTTTCCCGTCGAGCAAGTCATCCACGGCATTTCGAAAGTGCCGAGCCCTTTCGGTATGAAGTGACGCTCGTTCGTACTGCTTTGCGGAGAAGATGGCACCAAAGCCACCGATAAATGTGAGAAGGAGTGTCATCGGCAGATCGCTCAATCCAATGGCTTTATCGAAAGTGACCAGACCTAGGAGTGCGCTCGCAATGGCAAGGAAAGTTGCGGCAACTGTCGAGCGTTGTGCTTCATGGTGGCGAACATGTGTGCAGTGCTCTTGATAGAGCTTCCAGAGAGCATCGGGCAGGCTCGGCTCGTCATTCATGTTTGGCTCCTTGTTTCACAACTCATTATTGACCCGATCTGGTCATCCTTCCTTTTTGCCTATATATCAAAAAAGCTGCGGAAATTTGAATTGCCTATCTACCTAATTGCATTGATTTGTTGTGCTTGTATAATGTTCAATTCGGGGGGATATACCCCTTTCTGGTCATCATCCCGTTTGGGGGGATGACCAGGTGCCTGGTACATCACACAAGTAT
>JACMKL010000441.1 GCA_014380105.1 Candidatus Melainabacteria bacterium | reverse complement strand
TTCGCCTCGCGCAACTTTCAACTAAACAAACTGGAGTTTCAACGTGAAAACACGACTTCTTTCAGTGTTAGCAATGCTCGCTCTGGCTGTGTTCTGCCTCACAGGCTGCATGCCGGATGCTAAGACAACTCTCAGGGTCATCTCCGGCTCCGAGAACAAGGCACTCGAACCGATGGTGCAACAACTCGCTTCGCGCGAAGGCATCACGATCGAAGTGACCTACAAGGGCTCCGTCGACATCATGCTGGAGCTCGAAAAGGGCACCGCATCGACATACGACGCCGTCTGGCCCGCCGACCGCATCTGGATCACCCTTGGTGACCGTCAGCATGTGGTGAAGAACGTCGAGAGCATCTACCGGACTCCGGTGGTTTTCGGTGTCAAGAAATCGGTTGCTCAGCGGCTCGGTTGGGTCAACAAGCCGGTTTCGGTCAATGATATTCTCTCGGCGGCCAAGTCCGGGCGTTTGCGCTACATGATGACTTCGGCAACCCAGAGCAATAGCGGCGCAGCGGCCTACCTCGGCTACCTGAGCGCTTTTGCCGGCAAGCCGGAAGTTCTCAGCTCCGACGACCTTAAGAAGCCGGAAGTGGCGGAAAAGGTTCGTCAGATTCTCGGCACCGTCAATCGCACTGCGGGCAGCTCCGGCTTCCTCAAGGACACGTTCGTCCAGCAGAGCGATCTCTATGACGCGATGGTCAACTACGAGACGATGGTAGTCGCCGCCAACCAGGAGCTCGCTCGTCAGGGCAAGGAGCAGCTCTACGTCATCTACCCGACCGACGGTCTCTCGATTGCAGACTCGCCGCTCGGACTGATCGCCAAGGGCGACGCCGCCAAGGAAGCCGCGTTCCTGAAGTTGCAGGCGTTCCTCAAGGACGCTCCGCAGCAGCAGACGATGCTTTCAATGGGTCACCGCACCGGTGGTCTCGGCATCACCGTCCCCAACGCCGACACTGCCGTCTTCAATCCTGCGTACGGGTTCGACACCACCACCAATCTGCCCATCCTCAACAAGCCGTCGGCTGACGTCATCCGGGAAGCCCTGGTGCTCTACCAGACCGCTTTCCGCAAGCCGTCCCTGACGATCTACGTTCTCGACTACTCGGGCAGCATGAAGGGCAAGCCCCTACAGCAGCTCAAGGACGGCATGCGCATGATGCTCGACCAGCAGCTCGCCGGTCAATATCTGCTGCAAGCTGCGCCGAAAGACATCACGGTCGTCATCCCCTTCGATGACCAGGTCTTCGACATCAAGAGTGTGGCCGGCAATGACCCGGACAAGCTCCGTGATTTGCTCGCGTACGTCGACTCTCTCCCGGACCGCTCGGGCACCAACTTCTACGAGCCGCTCCGTCAGGCGCTCTCCATCGTGAAGCAGTACGACCACGAGACCTACAGTGTCGCGTTCGTGCTGATGACCGACGGCGAGTCCAACGGCAGCTTCGAGAGCTTCAATCAGGAAGCACAACGCCTCGGTCTGTCGAATGTGCCTGTCTACTCGATCATGTTCGGCAGCGCAGACGCCACACAGCTGAATCGTCTCGCCGAAATCTCGTCCGGCAGAGTTTTCGACGGACGCAAGGATCTGATCGGCGCCTTCCGTGAAGCCAAGGGCTACAACAACTGAAACTGGAGCAAACCGCTATGAACAACCATGACCGAAATGCTGGTTTGGCAGCTGGAGGCGTGTCGATACTCACGCTTCTTGTCTGCGTTCTGGCAATGAATATGAATCTCTGGGTGAGTGTTGGTGTGGCAGCGGTAGTCTGCTTCGGCGTCGTGTTCCTGATGCCCGGCGGTCCGCTTGGACCCAAACTGAAACCCACCGAAGCCGAAGCGCGTGCCATCTCCGCTGTGCGACAGAAAATCGCCGGCATCGCTGAATGCAGTCGGCAAGTCCGGTCCGCATCGCCGCGAGGCTCTTCGTTGATTGACCAGATCGTCGAGAAGACGACTCGAATCATCGACGTAATCGCCGAAGATCGCAACAAGTTTGCTTCTGCCGAGCCCTTCCTTCGTGACATCGAGCCTGTCTGTGACTGGTTTCCGCTGTACGTGAAGTTGGTCGTTCGCCAGGTGCAGACCGCTCAGCCCGCCATCAAAGATGCCGAAGAACGGCAGCTTCCGCGCTTGATCAAGCGCTTCGACAATCTCTACGAGCGGCTGCATTCCTACGATGCGGCCTGGCTCGAAACTGGAAACGAAGTCACTCTCCCGTCCATCGGGGATGTCGACTTCAAACTCGAGGGGACACGGTAATGAACATCAAACTCCGTCTGGGCTACGGCCTTGGAGCGCTGGCAATCGCTCTGATCGTCTTGGTTATCGTCAACTTTGTTTTGCCCGGCTTTGTGATGGGACCTTCGTCCACTCCGGTCGTCGTGCGCGGCTACTATGGTGGCGAAAAGTCGCAGTTCCTCGCCAATCCCGAGGTACAGCGCATTCTCCAGTCGAAGTACAACATCACGGTGCAGGCTCGCAGTGCGGGTTCGACCGAGATGGCTCGCGACATGGCGCTGACGCCGCAAGATGACTTCATCTGGCCGTCCAACGGTGTCTCCGTGGCGCTCTACAAGGAGCGTGGCGGTCAGCTCGTCGCGTCGGAAAACATCTTCAACTCGCCGCTGGTCATCTACAGCTGGGCGGAAATCACCGACGCTCTCATCAGGAACGGCATCGTCGAGAAGCGAGGAGAGACCTACTTCATCGTGAAGTCGCAGGAATTCATCGACCTGATGAACGCCGGCAAGAAGTGGAGCGACATCGGACTTCCCAACATCGCCGGCAAGGTGGTGGTGCGGACGACCGATCCCAACTTCAGCAACTCCGGTCTGATGTTTGCGGGTCTGATGGCCTGCATGCTGAATGGCGGAGAAACTCCCGATGATGTCGCCGCCGACCGCATTCTGCCGTCGCTGACGACTTTCTTCTCGCGTCTTGGCTTCATGGAGCAGAAGTCCAACGATCTGTTCCAGCAATACCTCACCACTGGCGCCGGCGCTCGTCCGCTGGTTGCTGGCTACGAGTCGCAGCTCATCGAGTTTGCGATTCAGAACCCGCAGGTGGTGCCACAGATCAAGAAGGACGTGCGAGTCCTCTATCCTGTGCCGACCCTCTGGAGCAGCCACCCATTCGTGGCGCGTACTTCAGCAGGCAAGCGCTTGCTGGAGGCTCTGAAGGACCCGGAAATCCAGGCAATCGCATGGCAGCAGCATGGCTTCCGTTCTGGTTTGCCGGGTGTCGTCAACGACCCGAACCATCTTCCGGTGTCGGGCGTGCCTGCCACCATTGATGGTGTCGTGGACATGCCCAGCTGGAGCGTGATGGATCGCATCCTGACGGCTCTGGGTAGCAAGACGCCGGTGCGTTAATCCGCACTGCAACTTGCAGAGAGGAGGCGGCTGAAGCATTTGCTTCAGTCGCTTTCCTTTTTCAGAATTTGTATATTATATTCAGTAGTAAAAAATGCGTCTGGACGAAGAGAGATGGGCGGCAAGCGCCACTCACCTCTCTTCTTTGAAAATTGAACCGGTTTATTTGGACGGAATCTGTGAGCAGATCACCGTCGGCTCTTTGTCCAGATGCCATTTGAGAATCTCAAGATTGCCTTCGAGGTCCTCGACCAGAGCCGTGCCGTTTTCCACCCAGTCTCCGTCGTTGAGGTAGACAATGCCGTTAACGGTTTTCATAGACGGGTGGTGGATGTGACCACATACGACACCATCAACGTTTTCTGAGGCACCGTGTTTGGCTACTGCTTCCTCGAAGTTGGTGATGAATTTGACAGCCTCTTTGACCTGCCTTTTGATGTATGCAGCAAGCGACCAGTATGGCAACCCGAGCCTGCGACGCAAAGAATTAAGCCGGCCATTCAAAACGACAGTCATGTCATATGCCCAGCTGCCGAGATGTGCTAACCATTTGCCGTAGCGCACCACGCCGTCAAATTCGTCACCGTGCATGACCAAGAGACGAACACCTTTCAGAGTGGTGTGGTTCGCCGTGAGCATGACCGGAATTTGACCAACTACCAAACCAGCGTAATCGCGAGCGAATTCGTCGTGGTTTCCGGGGATGAAGAAAACTTTCGTGCCCTTGCGCGCTTTGCGCAGGATTTTTTGAATGACATCGTTATGTGATTGCGGCCAGAACCAGCGCTGTTTCAGACGCCAACCATCGATGATGTCACCAACAAGAAAGAGATACTCGCTGTCGGTGCGCTTTAGAAAATCCAGAAGCAAATCGGCTTGAGAACCGAAGGAGCCAAGGTGGATATCAGAAATAAAGATACTTCGGAAGACCATTTTAGTATCTTCATGAAGTTCCTGAGCATGGGGATTGTTCATAATGTTTCTCCGGTTGAGTTAACGGAATAACCGCTCGCGCATGAGTATCTAAGCCGCCCCTCCGCAGAGTTTAAGGGTGGCTCGAGATAGTGAGATGGCTAAAGGTTTTAGGGAAACTTGGAAGGCAAAAGGTGATAGAGCGGATACATTGATTAAACTCTGATTGGAGAGAGAAAAATTCCTTTTGTTTCGCTGTTCTTTGAAATTGAAATGGCTTTCCTGTCGAAAAAGCCGCCGCGGGTCGCTTTTGCAAAACAATCAAAGCAGCATTTAAGACTATCTTCCGTTCGCGTAGCTAGCGGAAAGCACCAAATGCGGTGCTAGCACGATCGAGGTTATGGTCGGGTTAAGGCTTGGTATTGTAAAGGACGTAACTGCAAGACTTTGATCGTTGCGATGTCTATTGGGCAATATGTCAAGTTGGTGGCAAGAAGGCCCGCTAATTTGTAGATTGCAGACGATCTCTCGAGGTGTTGCATGTCAAACGAAGGTGTAGATAGTCAAAGAAGGCTTGTTAGCGAAGGGCTAGCGCGTATTGAACAAGGTATTGTCGATAATGACAACACCTTATTTACCCGGGCTAGTTTTGCAATAGTTCAGATGAATCAGAGTCAACGAGATTTTGTAGAATCAGCGCTGGTGCGCTCTGGAATTCTTCCTCAGATGACAGTACGAATTCTCGGCGACGAGCAACTGACTCGGCGTATCGACACCGACGGTAATGGACAGCTCAGCGCGCGGGAGATCGATAGTCACCTCGTGCGCGAGTCACGCAATCCAGTCAACCGACGAAATTTTGTTGAAGAAATGGTTTTGAATCAGGTCGCTCAGCGCAGCGGCATTCAGCCAATTCAACTGAACAATCTACAGGCAGCCGAAAGAGATATAAGAATGGTGACCGGCTATGAGCAAGCTATGCGAGAGTACGATGGACTTTCGAGACTGATCGGTCAACGCTATCCTGGTCAGGTCAGTGCAACTAATAGTCGCTTCGAAATTTCCGCCGCCGAAAGAGCTCTGGAAGACGACGCAAAGGGTTCCTTCTTGGATCCTGAACAGAGGAGGGCGCTCAATTTCATGGTTGCCAACCGCGACGATTTATATAAAACCCGTCTCGGAGTGGGAACTCTGTTTGGATTGGCAACGCAGTATTTCGATCGCAGTGAACTGGAGCGACAAGCCGGTCGTTTTGGAGTTAGCGCTGAGAGCGTTGAAAGTTTTGATAGGGTTCAGAGAACTGCCACAGAGAATCTCTCTGCGAAATGGCAAACGACTACTTACCAAGTCCAGCATGGACAGTCAATTTCTGATGTCGCAATTACGAATTTGCGTGAGCGAAACGGACGTGCGCCCGGTGAACAAGAAGTCAACCAGCATGTCGAGCGCATTGCCAGAGCGAATAATTTGTCGCTACCATTCAGGATAAACAGCGGTCAAATTTTGAGGATACCGAGTCAGAATTCGTCTGACGTTATTGAAGTGCCGCCTCGTTCAGTGGTGGCTCCTCTGGTGCCACCACTTGTTCCTCCGGCTGTTCCGCTTCCTTCAGGTCGAAGACCAGCCTGAGCGCCTTTCAGCTTTCCGGATAGTTCAGCCTTTCTTGCAGATGGTTTTTTTGCTCCGAAAAGTTATTGATTGCTGCAGAAATTAAGGCGTCAGTAAGGGCAGTAATATCGTTTTCGGCAATCCAGAAGTGTTTAATTGAAGGACCATCGTTGAGCTCTACTTTTATAGTTTTAATGCTGAGAGTTGAGGTTTCCTTGGTTTTCATTGTTTCCTTTTACTTCAGAGTAGCGCCGCACAGTTCGTTTGTCTGAACTTGTTGAGCGTAAATCGCCCTCTGCAAGCTCTTTTGCGCCATGTGCAGATCGAAAATTAAGGACTCACAATAACTGATTTCTATTATGCGTTTTTCCTGCTTTCTATGAAGAATTTCGTTTAAGAGCACAGAAAAAGAAACTGATGTAGTCGAGTACATCGCTAATTTTCATCCTCCGAGAGATCAAAATCATTTAGAATTTTTTCTTTCAATTGGGTAATTTCTTCAATCGTTGATCCTGCGGCATAAAACACCGCTATTGCGATGTTTGACAGGTTTTCACTGTAAGAATTCAACTCGATTTCTGAAGTCATCTGTAGATCTTTTGATGCCAGCAAGTCTAGTAATTCAAACCCGTTTTCTTCATCAATTAATAGGGCAAGAATTCCAGGTTGAGGAAGTATTTCTACGGTTGTGGTATACGGTCCAAAAAACTCATGGTCGCCAACAAGAAGGGAATTTTGGATTTCGCCAGTGTCATCTGAACATTCATAATCAGCAGAGTTTCCCATTGCAGACAATGTTGTATTCATAATTTCATCATCACTCATTCATTTTTATGAACAACTCGCGTGTCCATTTGCGCACTATTCTCGATGTACTTAACTAAGACGAGGTTAAGGCGAAAAAGCAAAATGGGCTGTGAATCAAGCATTTACCTCGCCTTAATACAAAGGTCGGAAGATTATTCCAAATGTTGCTTGAGATGGGTGAAAGATGTCTGTAATTCTCGCTGGCATAGAGTTTGATGGTCCATATGACAATCCGCCCGGCTCGATTGTGGGAGGCGGACTGTTTGTGGTCCTGAAGCCCATTGATGAACAATTCGAACTTGTGAATTTCGGATATTGCGATGAGTTTGAGAGCACACTTATTGATTCAGAAAATTCAAAAGCTTGGTCAAAAAGTTATCCAGAATCCGTAATCGTCGCTTTACTTCCTCTCCCATACAGTAACAAATTAGTAGCCTCGGCACTCACTGATGCGATTGAGGAACAGTTTCGACGACTGGAGCCACCGCAGTTTCCGTGGAAGAAGATTAGTTAGAGTGAGACATCGACACTTTTTTGATGAGCACTTTGACTTTAACTTCACCATAACCATAAATTTGGTAGTGCTGCATTTGGTGTCACTCGCTAGCTGCGCGAGCAAATGTTTTGTGCTGAAAAGCTAAAGATAAGCCAAATTGCGGTCGCTTGGTACTGTGTATTGACCAGCATTTCTTGACGTTTCGCTAGATTTTTTTGCACGCCTCATTGTGGTTGTTAGGCTTAGTTATCTGCTTTCAAATTCATCTTTCTGGAAACCTTCTTACTACTTTTCGTACAAAACAGCGTTCTACTTCCGCCAATTTCTCAAGCCGTCAAGGTTTGCGGATTGGCTTACCTAGTGATGTTTTTGAGCAGATGATCACCACCCCGAAACAAGGCGTTGAAATACACCGTTTTGTCGTCTACACATCATGAAATGGTGAAGTTTGTAAACCCAAACTACGTCTTTTTTGATTTCTTGAAATCCATGTAGATGGCTTGGCAATGCAGAGATGCCGATCACGGCTTGCATTGAAGCAATAGCCGTCTCAGTAACGAAAGAATCACAACATGAAAATCGCAATCATCACGGATGCCTGGCATCCGCAAGTGAATGGCGTCGTGCGCACGCTCACGCATCTGAAGGCAGAACTTGAAGGCATGGGACATGATGTTCTTCTCGTACATCCTGGTCTTTTCAAGAATATCCCGTGTCCCGGATACAGCGAAATTCGTCTGGCTTACGGTGTGAAGGGCAAGCTCACGAAGCTTTTAAACGACTTCGATGCCGACGCTCATCACATCTCGACAGAGGGTCCTCTGGGCTTGTCAGCGCGTAAGTTTTGCTTAAAGAGAAAGATCGCCTTCACGACCGCTTTTCACACTCGCTTTCCGGAGTATTTAAAGGCGAAATGTCATATTCCGGAATGGATCACCTACGCAGCACTTCGGCGCTTCCATGCTCAATCGAAAGCGATTATGGTGCCAACAGCATCGATGCAAGAGGCTCTACAATCTGTTGGCTTCAAGAATGTGAAACTCTGGACGCGCGGAGTGAATACCGAGCTGTTTAAGCCGCGCAGCAAAAATTTCCTACAGCTGCCGCGCCCCATTTTTCTTTATGTGGGCAGAGTATCCGTGGAGAAGAATATTGCGGCTTTTTTGTCTCTGGATTTACCAGGCACAAAGCTTGTGGTTGGTGATGGTCCGCAATTGAAAGAGACAAAAGCACTTTTTCCCGAAGCTCATTTTGTCGGCGCCAAGGGTGGCGAGGAGCTCGCTTGTTACTATGCTGCGGCTGACGTGTTTGTTTTCCCTAGCAAGACCGATACGTTTGGACTGGTTGTTCTGGAGGCGCTTGCTTCCGGTGTTCCAGTTGCTGCATACCCCGTGACCGGACCAAAGGACATCATTCAAGAATTCCCCGTAGGCGTGCTGAGTGATGATCTGTTTTCAGCAGCTACTGCGGCTCTCAGTCTCAGTCCTGAAGTTTGTAGAGAGTTTGCTTTATCCAAATCTTGGCAGGCATGCGCGAAGCAATTTGTGCAGAACTTACATCCCAACCCCAAGGCAAGCACCTACCGTAAAAGCGACGAACCAAGCCGGAGGCAGTGATGACAGCTTCGAAGCCAAACCGCAGCGCAAAGCGAATTGAGTTTTTCTCGCTCAATGGACTGATCTATCAGTCCCGCTGGCTCTTGTATCCAATCAATTGTGGTCTGCTGTTTGCGCTCCTCATCTATGTCTGCAGTTTTGTTTGGAACATCGTGAAATTAGTAAGCGATATTCCGCAACTCTTCTCACATCACGAGAACGCTTCTGGTGAACTGATGATTGCGATGGTAAGCCTGCTCGATCAAGCCATGATTTCAGGTCTTTTCATTATCACCATCATGGGTGGTCATCAGATTTATGTGCGGCGCTTCAAGTATCAAGATGCTGATGATTCGCCACAGTGGCTTGATCACATTGACACAATCATGCTGAAAGTAAAAATGGGTCTTGCTTTTGTCGGTGTCTCAAGCGTGCTTCTTCTTGAAAGTGCTATCAGCAGTCATTCTGTGCCGGACTCAGAGTGGCTTTTGCACGTCTATCTTCATCTCGTCTTCTTGGCAACGACTCTTGTTGTTGCCGTTGTGTGGCGAATCATGAAAACGCCTCTTAAATAAACATAGGAAGAGGGCTGCGCCAGCAGCTCTCTTCTTTTGGTTGATGCTAGTAGACTGGTCTGTTTGGATTTCGTTTTCGGTGTATTGACTCTTCAAAATCTAACCCTAAAAAGGCTGTCGATTTAAGATTGCTTTGTGTTTGCGCGGCTAGTGAAGGCACCAAGGATGGTGCTAGGATATTTTTGGTCGCGCTTCGGTTCAGAAAGGGAGTTTAGGATAACGGACTTCTTTTCGTGTACGCTAGGAAAGTGGTATCTGCAGCATTTCGAATTGAGATCAGATTTTTAAATGATTAGTTTCGGAAATTTAGTGCAAATTAAATCGACAGAAGAGACAGATCGGCTCTCTTTGGCGGGTCTACAGGGAACAGTTTATGGACTGTCGGTCCCTTCTTCTAGTGAAGTTCAATGTATAGGCTCCAATCAAAATGATCTAGCCATCAACGTT
>JACMKL010000440.1 GCA_014380105.1 Candidatus Melainabacteria bacterium | reverse complement strand
GAAGGTATGCGAGCAAGCGCCTGCTGTAGAACGGTCTTTGCTGCATCCATTTTTTGAATTTTGTCGCCCATACCCTCTTTCATACTGAATGAGCAATCAAGTAAGAACAAAATATTGATAGGACCAGCTTCCCTGCTTGCACCACCCTGGATAAGGCCGGTTTGTGCACCACTCTGAATGAGAGTGCTACCAGTACCAGTCTGCAATGTAGTTGTGCCCGTGCCAGTTTGAAGAGTTGTAGATTGAGTACCAGTTTGCAGTGTAGTCGACTGGGTGCCGGTCTGCAAAGTCGTAGACTGCGTGCCGGTTTGCAATGTTGTCGAATCAGTCCCTGTCTTCAGCGTGGCTGACTGAGTACCACCAGTAATTGGTTTAAATGCTGGAGCTGCCGGAGGGTCTGCCGAAGATTCTGCGGCGAAGGAAGGAGCACCACATATAGCACCAGAGACGAGACACGCGAGTAAAGCACTAGTTTGAAGCTTTATCGTTTTTTGATTTCTTTTGCTTCTTCTCACTCTTACTGTCCTTCTTCGCACTTGGCGGATTTGAAGTCTGTCCGGTATCGCTGTCAGTCAAAGGTTGAGCAGCGTCTTCCTTGCCCGTAATATTTAGTACGCGCCGGGAAATAGGTACAACTTTCTTTTCAGGATTTTCCGCCCACACCGTAAGGTAGTATAGCCCGTCCTTCTTCTCGTTGCTGAGCGGCACCTTGGCCTCGAATACAGACCCTTCCAGCTTGACTCCACCTTTCACAGGTATTTCAGAGGCGGGCTTATGCTCAGACGGAGTTCCGGCGACTGCGATCATCGGAGCGGCAAGAGCAACAGGAGGCATAAATACACCACCCGCAATCGCTGCTGCGATACCCACACCTTTTAAAAACAAAATCGCTTTATCATGCCCGCCACCTTCAGACCTTCTCTGATAGGCAATGTAATCTAGAGGTGGAAAGTAAGGTAATGCTTCATCAGATTCGTCGGCAACATTAGCCAGGTTGTTGTTTTTTCCTTCCCAGGCGAGAGTGACGCGTACAAAATTGTAAGGCTGCATCAATACGCCTTTCACTTCAATTTTATCGTCAATTGTGGCTTCCAGTGGTACTGGATGAATAACGGCATGACGACTGACAATCTCCGCGCATGCAATTAGACGCGAGTGGTCGGCAGTCCAATCAGCAGAAAAACCAATATGAGTGGCATCAAGAGAAGTGAGCGCGTCACGGTCATCCTGGTGAGACATCAGCACACGTAATAAACGTGCAGCTGCTCCTTTGATCAATTTCTTACTACCAAGCTCCTGACTTTTAACTGATACCAAACTTTCGTTGACGGCGTCGACGCCACCAAGCAGCGAATAGCGACGGTCAGGGTTGTCGCCCTTCACGTTGGCGTGCGAAATTTGCGAACGCTGAGCAAGATTGGTGGCATGCTCGAGCGCCATTTTTTCGGCAATGGCATCAACTTCTAGAGGACCTGCACCAACTTTGCTGCGTTCGTTGTTGACCATTTCTACGAAATAGTCTTGCAGCTGCTGGGTTGTAACTACAG
Organism: Candidatus Melainabacteria bacterium; assembly: GCA_014380105.1. Taxonomy (GTDB): domain Bacteria; phylum Cyanobacteriota; class Vampirovibrionia; order Obscuribacterales; family Obscuribacteraceae; genus QKMZ01. The sequence continues at coordinate 2,499 of JACMKL010000440.1, read as the reverse complement.
CGCGATTTTCAGGAAGAGATGCAATCTCATCGAAATAAGCGTACTTCCCTTCTTCTGGATTGCCGGTTGGTGCGGCGCGTCGAATATCATCGGTCCATTCAGAATTTCCAGCGGGAGGTGGGCTAGATGGTGGCACACGAGCATAAGAAGGCAAATCGGCAGGACGATAATTCGGTTTATCTTGAGAGGCTGGATCATCAGATCCCACTAAAATTTTCTGCAATCGTTCGGTGCGCACAAATAACGAATCGGTCGGGTGAGTCAATTTGAAGACGGTGGTTTCGATGTCAGCAAGCCTATCGGCAATCGGTTTGGTTGGTCGACTATCTCCAAAGGTGAGCACTTCCAATCGCGCAACGGCTGGATAAGGATCGGCTGGCATCACAGCACTTGCGCTCGGAGTGGTGGCAGGAGGAGTGGTGGCAGGAGGAGCACTTGCCGGAAGACCGGTTCTGCGATCAGGAGCAGGTGCCGGACCAGTCGATGTGCTTGGTGAAGACGCGCCAGTATTTCCTGGAGTGGCAGAAGTTGCTCCGGAAGGAGGAGGAGGAATAGGAGCAGCTGGTGTTGCAGCCTTTGGTGTCAGAGACTGCAGAGCAGGAGCAACCGGTGTTGATGGTTTTGCCGGTGAAACATTGGTGGCAGGCGGTGTGTATGGAGCTGTTTTAGAGGGCGTTTTGGGCGGAACAGTTTTATTTGAAGCAGGTGTTGATGTAAGTGGATGAGGCGAAACAGGCGCCACCGCATCTGGTGCTTCAGGCTGTAGTTTATTAACTTGTGCAGTCGAGGGAAGAATTGATAAACACAGGGAGTTCGCCAGCAACAAAGCAACGAGAATAGAGGCCGTCGCAGGCGCTCTATTTATCGAAGTTTTCTGGCCGTTCTTGAACATACTTGAGGATTAACCAATGCGTCTACCAAAGCCTCAAAGACTCTACTGCCACCCAATTTAGATTAGGCAGGCAATGGCGCCCTGTCGTCCGGTAATCCCACCGGACTGTCTATGCGAGTAGAAAAGATCAGGATTGCATGCAGTACAAAGGTCTGATACATCAACTGTACTGACTCCTCTTTCTAAAAGCTGCATTGCGTTGATTGCACGCAAATCAGGACATGGTTGCCCATCGCGCAAGGTGATAAACAATTCGCCGTCAGTCACAGTCGAGACTAGACTTTTGGCAGCTTCAGCAGAAGTCGGATAGCAGCAACTACCGATTGCCGGACCCACAGCCGCAATTAAATCCCAGGCTTCGCTACCGGCGCGGGTCACTAATGCAGTGACTGCTTCACTAACAATCATAGCTGCGGTGCCACGCCAACCGGCATGAACAACGGCTATAGCACTTCGGCGTGGGTCGAAAATTATGATCGGAACACAGTCCGCAAAGTTCAGTAAAATTGGAACGTTGCTTGAAAGCGTTGCGACAGCATCGACTTCCTTCAACTGAGTAGTATCTTCAGCGAAGACAACGCGCTTCGAATGAACTTGTCCCGGCACGCGCAGATTGCCGTCCGGAATATCGAGTGCAGAGCAAAGTTTTTTGCGATTGATCACCGCATCTTCCCAATAATCAATTGCGGCATCATGCCTACCAAGATTGAACGAATCAAATGGCTTCGGAGTATTGCCGCCATGCCTGGTAGAGAACGCGTGGCTCAAGCGTTTACCCATCAATGAGGGAGCCTGCAATAGGGTCAGACCATCTCGGTCAACCATCTTCCAAGTTGACTTATCGTGCGCGCGTTCGACGAGCTTTGCTGTTTCTTGTCTCAATGTAGCGACAGACCTCCACATACATTAATTGACTGCCCGGTGATTCCCCGAGCACCTTCACTACATAAGAATGATACTAAATGAGCTACCTCTTCTGGCTGAATAAGGCGCTTTTGTGGGACGGAAAGTCTGGCAATTTCCTCTGACTGGCTGACTTCAAGCTCATTGAGAGCACACCATTTTTCATCATTCAGCTGAGCTCGCGCCATATCTGTTGCCACCCAGCCCGGGCATACAGCGTTTGCGGTGATACCGAAATCCGCCAATTCAAGTGCTAATGCCTGAGTAAGTCCAATTAAGCCGAATTTTGATGCTGAATAGGCAGCGCCATACGCTTCGGCGGTTTTGCCTGATATCGAAGAGATATTAACGATACGCCCCCATCCGGCTGTTTTCATATGAGAAACAAGTACTCGACAGGCATTGAGAGCGCTGGTCAGATTCGTTTCCATAACCTCGTTCCACAAACTCACTGAATGGCCATCTATAGGATTGGTGTAATAGACGCCCGCATTGTTTACCAAAACAGATGGCGCACCGAACGTGTCAACGGCGGCAAGCAATGCGCCCTCAAAAGCACCAGCATCGGAGACGTCGACCACGAAAGACTGCGCATAGCGATTTAGTTTTCGGACGTCGTCTGCGAGCCCATGGAGAAGGTCTTCACTGCGAGCGAAGAGAGCCACATCATAGCCATCTTCAGCAAGGCGAAGCGCTGTCGCTCT
>JACMKL010000053.1 GCA_014380105.1 Candidatus Melainabacteria bacterium | reverse complement strand
GTAGGTGGTGCCGCCCAATCGAAAGCTATGAAAGCCGTAGCCGGTAAATTGCGTCTCGACCTTGCGCAATTCAGAGAACTGGAAGCGTTTGCACAATTCGCATCCGACCTCGACAAATCAACACAAGACCAGATCCGCCGCGGACAAAAACTGACTGAAGTTCTAAAACAGCCTCAATATCAGCCATTGTCACTCGCTCAACAAGTTTCGATTATCTATGCAGCAAACAATGGTTTGTTGGATGACGTCGAACAGAAAGACATTCCTAAATTCAAAATTGAATGGAATAAATTCTTGAGCGCTCAAGGCAAAGACCTGGAAGCCAAACTCAACGGCGGAGACAAAATGTCCGCCGATGACGAAAAGGCGCTTGTCGACAGCTTGAAAAACTTCAAAGCGAATTTCTTCGGCAAATAATCCATCCTAATTTAAGCGAAAAGATAAACCGAAATGGCAAACCTCAAAGCAATTAGAAACCGCATCAAGTCTGTGCAATCTACTCAGAAGATTACAAAGGCGATGCGCCTTGTAGCCGCCGCTAAAGTGCGTCGGGCACAAATGAAAATGATGGCAGCAAGACCATTCACTCAAGCTGTAATTAACATGCTGAGAGGAGCGGTTGCTGAGGTTGCACCAATCGACCTGCAAGGATTGGCAATGTTGGAAAGACGACCAATTAAGGCTGTCGCCCTCGTTGTCATCTCCTCAGATCGCGGTTTGTGCGGCGGTTACAACACCACAATTTTTAGAGAAGTAATCGCTCGCATCGCGCAACTTAAGAGCGAAGGCAAAGAAGTTAAGCTGATTACTGTTGGTTTGAAAGCGGCTGGTTTCTTCAAATCAATCAAGATCGAAAAGGTCAAAACCTACACGCTACTTCCTGCCATTCCTACTCTTGAAGAAGCGCGATTGATCGCCGGTCAAGCTTCCGAATTGTATGTGAGTGGTGCTGTCGATGCTGTTGAAGTAATCGGAACCGATTTCATCAACATGCTCAAATCAAAAGTGATCAACACCAAATTCTTACCCGTTGAAATTGCTCCCAACGAAAACACTATGCCGACTGCTGAAAAGTTGTTCGAGCCATCAGTGTTGGAAGTCATGGAAGCGGAACTGCTTCCGAAGTACACCGAAAACATCATCTATCAGGCGCTTCTCGAAGCTTCCGCTTCCGAATTGGCTGCCCGAATGAATGCTATGAGTAATGCCTCCAACAATGCCCGCGACTTAATCATGAGCCTCACGCTCGAATACAACAAAGCTCGTCAGGCTGGTATCACTCAAGAACTTCTCGAAATCGTCGGTGGTGCCGAAGCGCTTAAGGGCTAAATCCTGCCGCGCCAGTACGCCAGTTTCCGCCGCGCTAGAACTCCGGCGTAATTTCGACCTGCAAATAAAAAAGAAGTCATAATGGCAGTAAGCGCGCAATTGGGCGGTTGTCTGCGATTCTGCCCATGTTTTAGCAGGCTGCCAATGGCTATAATTTTGGCATGACTATGACTGGATTGAGAGTAGAAGTTGTCCCCGTGCAAACGGAGACCGACGAGGGGGAGATTGCAGCCGCAATCGCCTGTGTTTTTGCCGTCCTGAAGCTGCGCCAGGCTGAGAGTGAAGCTCTCGCGTCTAGCCAGTCACAGCAGTCTTCGTCTCAGGATTCTTCGTATAAGCAATCTGCCGATGGCACTGCGGGTGAAACATCCGAGAATTGGGGAAAAGCCTCAAGATTGGAAGGAACCGGACAGGGGCAAGTTTTACAGGCTCTAAAGCCGATGCCTTCCTCGCGCAGCACCTGGTGGTCGGTCAAAAGCGGCTTGCTTTCCATAATTTCAGTCGGCATTGCTGTCTCCATCTTGCTGATGTGCGGCGGCGCGGCCCAAGCGCAAGACTTTGTGGATGAAACGGACTCAGCCTCGGGCTCAGCCTCAGCCTCGGCGGCAGCCTCTGCTAGCGATTCTCAGCCTATGCCTTCGGTGGCGTCCTTGCCGGGTTCGTCATTTTCAAATTCTTCATCAAATCCTTCATCAAATCCTTCAATAGATGCCGGAGTAGCTTTGCCATCGTATCCGGTGTCGCAACTGTTGCCTTCACGCTCCGGGCAAACCATGCGAGTGCTGATCACTCGTGGTGGCAGAACTCCAGAAATTGCCTGTCTCGACGGCGCCACCATTACTGCACTCGATTCACTTACTCCAGTTGCTGAAATTGCAGCAGGAAGCCGATTTCTATTGAAGTCCGAAGGCAATCGTCTGGCTTTCGGCGGAAGTGATTTATTTTCTGTTGCCAAAACAGTTAATTCCGGGCCGATCAGACAAGTTGTGGCAATGACTCCACGAATTCCTCTCGGTGGATATGAAAGGTTGGCAGGCACTGTCAACAAGTTTTCGCTTCCCTTTGATGCGCCAATTCCAGATGTTTCTGCCAGGCGTACGCAAGTTTCACCCCCCATCAAAGGTCCGATTAAGCCTTCTGGTTACCTGGTGGTGCCTAAGGGCAAAGACAGTTTGATTTCAATTTCAGGCAAGGTCTATCGTGGTGCCATGTGGTTTCGCCCAGTCAGAACTGCCGAAGGCGTAGCCATTCGCGTCGTCAATCTGGTCGACCTAGAAGACTATTTGTTGTCGGTCGTACCTTCCGAGATGCCCGCCAACTGGCACGTTGAAGCCTTGAAAGCACAAAGTATTGCCGCGCGCTCGTATGCTGTCGCCAATCTTGGCAAAAATGAAAGAGACGGTTACGACGTCAAAGACACCGTTGATGATCAGGTCTACTTGGGCGTTGAAAGCGAGACACCGAACGGCAATCGCGCCTGTGACGAAACCTCTTCTGTCGTTTTGCGTCACAATCAAAAGGTAATTTCGGCATTTTTTCATAGCACCAGTGGCGGTGCGACTGAACTAGGCGAACACGTCTGGGGTCGCGAAATCC
>JACMKL010000439.1 GCA_014380105.1 Candidatus Melainabacteria bacterium | reverse complement strand
TAGGATGTGGACTTTGTCACTTGCGGCAACTGTAAGCCATATCGCATTACATCTTTAACTGTGATTAGTTGTTGCCCAAGCGATCCGCCTGGATGACTGCGAGCAAAATCTTCTGCCTTAAAGCCTTTTCGCGTCATCAAAACAATCGCTAGCGCATCTCCCATTGCCAGAGTTGCGGTGGTAGAAGAAGTTGGTGCGAGATTTAGAGGACAAGCTTCACGACCGACGCCGACGTCAACAACAACGTCACTGTGTTTTGCAAGTGTCGATTCTAAGTTACCGGTTAAAGAGATAACCTTAAGTCCAAGTCGTTTGATCGGATCGAGTATGTGCTTGATCTCGGGTGTTTCACCAGATGATGACAGTGCAATTACAAGGTCTCGATCTTCCAGCATTCCAAAATCGCCGTGGCGCAATTCTGCTGGATGTACAAAGAATGCTGGAGTTCCTGTTGAAGCTAAGGTGGCAGCAATTTTGCAGCCGATATGTCCTGACTTACCGATGCCGGTAACGACGACCTTGCCCTGGCACTTCAACAGGAGTTCGATTGCTGATTCAAAAGAGCTGTCTAAGCGCGAGGCGATTGAACGCAACTCCTCGGCTTCCAGGTAAAGCACTCTCTGTGCCTGTTCTATGAGGGTCTCGCGTATCGCATCGGCGGTTGGCTCCGCATTGCTCTGGTCTGGAGCAAATGTACTTGTGCCGAGGTCGGTAACAAGGTTATTGGTTGCCTTTTTCATCTCACATCCCGGATGTATTAACCAGCGCTTATCAGGCTGACAAGAATCACGTTGTCATTCTACCGTTAGTTGATGATGGCTACTTTGGAAGGAATTCAAGCTGTAACTTAATGGTGGTTATCAAGTGGTAGCTTGAGCCTCGAGACTCAAGCAGAGTAAAGCACGTGAGAATTTGATTTGAAATAAGTAAGTTAAATCTCAGTATCTTATGACACGCAAGTCTTACGGGTCGATGATTTCTGGGCACGTCATAATTAGGTTAGCATTTCGTTCCGAAGGTCTTTGTCTGCTTACTGTCTGGAGAGTCAATGGGAATCATTTTTTCCCGCGGCGAGAAGCTTGAAAACGGTCACTACACGGTCGTCAAGGAAATTGGCGTCGGTGGAATGGGTGTCGTTTATCATTGCCGCGACGAGCTTTTGACGCGAGATGTCGCAATAAAGATGCTGTTGCCAGAATTGATGTCCGATAAAAAGAATTTCGAGGTGTTTCGCCAGGAAGCGCGATTGGCGGCTCAGCTCGAGCATCCCAACCTGGTCACCGTTTACGACGTTGGTGTGGAAGAGCGTCAGGGTAAGAACTTTCACTTCCTGGCGATGGAATATCTGACTGGGGGCAATCTGGCTGACCGTTTACAGGATTTGCAAGATTCTCCTCTGTCGCTTGAACATTCGCTGAATTGGATGAAGCAATTGGCTTCTGGATTGTCTTTTGCGCACAAGCGCGGAGTTATTCACCAGGATATAAAAGCCGACAATATTTTCATAACCAACGAAGGCGATTTGAAAATTGGTGACTTTGGACTCGCGCGCTTGATGGCAAATCGAAAAGGTGGCAATGCATCCAGAGTGATGGGCACACCCGCTTATATGTCGCCAGAGTTGGCTCGGGGTGAGCCGCAAGATCACAGATCTGATTTGTATTCTCTCGGTGTTTTGTTCTATGAAATGACTACGGGACAGTTGCCGTTTCGTGCAAAAGGCATGATTGAAATGGCAATGAAACACGCAAGCGCTGCCGTTCCCTCAATAAAACGGCATAATCCTGATGCGCCTGAAATTTTAGACAAAGTTATTCGTCGCATGATGGCGAAATTGCAGGAAGATCGATATCAAAATGCTGCCGACGTGATGAGCATTCTGGACGAATTGATTTTCGAGCTGCGTGTTCAACGACTTGGTATTAGTTCAAATAGACCACTTCTTACATCGGGACAATTATTGCAGGATGCGCTTGAGCAGCGAGATGCGCGGGGTTCAGGCAAGACTCCGGTTGCGCACCATGATGTTGTCACTCGCCCGGTTGTAAAAAAAGAACCGCTTGGCGGTCGTCCAGAAGACACTCTGCCTCTCAATAATCAGTATCGTGTAAAAAACGCCTACACTGGTGCGCAGCGCGAAAACATCACCAGAAATATCAATGAAACTGAAGCTGAAACGAGTGCTCCATCCGCTCCCCTTATAAAACCTCCTTCGCCTCCACCTGAATTGCCTAAACAGCCTCCCGTTGCAGCACAAAATGCGCCGCTGCACGTTAATGCTAGAACTTCAGGTGGTCTGGCTAATCAGTCTCTCGCAAAGCTAAAAGTATCGCTTGATTTAAAATGGATTTTTAAAACAAAAGGACCAATTGGATGGGCGGCACAACCTGTCATTGATAAAGAAGAACGAGTCGTCTTCCTCGCTTCATGCGATCAAAATCTTTATGCGATTGATGTTCACACCGGAAATAGACTTTGGGAAAAACAGCTGCCATCGCCTGTAATTTCCGCGCCTGTTTCATTTGCATCGCAAGTTTTTGTAGTTTCTTCCAACGGTAATGTTTCCTGTTTTAACAGTGCCACAGGCGCAACTGTCTGGTCCAAAGCCTTAAGCTCACGAGCTGTAGCTCCTCTCACAATATTGAATGATATGGCTTTGCTTGTCGCCTGCGGGCAAGAATTGCGCGCATTGGACGTGCGCAGTGGTGAATTACTCTGGGCGTATTTTGCAGGCGCGCCAATTGTATCGGCACCACTGGTACAGGCCAACAATGTTTATATCGGCACCAGAGCCGGTGGCATTCATGCACTGAAAGGAAACAAAGGAACGGAATTGTGGACATTTCAGGCTGAAGGTCCGATTGTTTCGTCTCCGTTTTCGTCAGTTGATAGTTTGTATGTGGGCACTCAAACCGGCAATTTTTATTCGCTCGAGGCAAATGAAGGTGGGCTGATTTGGGAGTATCCAGCCAATGGACCAATTTTGAGTCGTGGTGCGATTGTCTTCACCTCTGTTGTATTTGCAAGCCATGACAGATGGCTCTATGCCTGTGAAAAATACGATGGAAGACTGAAGTGGAAAGCGTCGGTCAAAGGAAAAATCACTTCTGATTTAGCGGTCAATCGCGGAGAAATAATTTGTGCAACTGAAGACGGCTGGTTGCAGAATTTCTCAGCAAATAATGGACAATTGCGTTGGCAGTCAGAGATCGGCAAGCATGTTCATGCACCATTACTGGTTGCTGCACACTCACTAATGGTTGGAACCGTTGAAGGCGAGCTTTGCTCGTACTCACTTGAGTCGATCGAAGTAGAAAAGTCAAAAACTGCTTGAATCTGCCTATTGCGAAATTATCTTATCGAGCAGAATTGCAAAGAATGCCAGGATGCTGACGAAACCATTTACATTAAAGAATGCGGCGTTCACTTTGCTCAGGTCATTTGGCTTGACCAGGCTGTGTTCATAAACTAGCATCATGGCAATAATACCTAGACCAGCATAGAACGCCATGCCGGCGTGTACGCTCAAGCCTAGTGCAAGCATGGAGCCAATTGTCACCACATGTAGTGACTTTGAAATTGAAAGGGCGCGCTCAATCCCAAACCGTGAAGGGATGCTTTTCAACTTTTCGGCTTTGTCAATTTCGAAATCCTGGCATGCGTAAATAATGTCAAATCCCGCCACCCATGTACTTACAGCAAGTGCTAAGAGCCATGGTGACGCCGAGTCCAATTGCCCACCTGCCGCCACCCACCCACCTAAAGCGGCGCCACCAAGTGCGATACCAAGAACGATGTGACATAACCAGGTAATTCTTTTAGTGTATGAATAAAGGCTCAACCAAAAAAGAGCAATTGGAGAAAGATAGAGGCAAAGTGGAGGCAAATGCGATGCGGCAAAAAGCATGACGGCAAATGAAATTACGGCAAATATGGCGGCATGTGAGCCTTTGATTCTTCCAGCTGGAATTGCTCGCATGTTGGTGCGCGGATTTCTCGCATCGATTTGTGAGTCGATTAATCGATTCAATGTCATCGCTCCGGCGCGTGCGCCTGTGAAAGCGAGGATTGTCCAGAACACGACTTCCAGGGATGGTAGATGTGGTGCTGCCAAAATCAGCCCTGACAGAGCAAATGGCAATGCGAAGACAGTGTGTTCCAGCTTTATCATCTCTGTCCACTCTTTTGCCGTGGTTGTGAGATTGGTAGGCTTCGTTGCTTCTTCTGTGACGGTCATCAGGGTGTTCTTCCGGAAATCTAAAAGCGCATATCGCGCACTATTCTACGCTGGTGCAGCCAATGGCGCGAGCAGTTCTGCCAGGATGTATCATTATTTACTTCCTTCCAGGACCAACTTATGGACAAAATCATCACCAGAAGACAGGTATTAATCAACGCAAGCCGACTTATAGCGGCTCTGGCCCTCTTTCCTCTGCCCAACGATGCCAAAGATGCAGTTCTGGATGAAGCCGCCAACGCAGAGCAGGTTGCCCGGGGCAAGTTGGGAATTTCGGCATTTAGTGGTCCTTATGACATTGAGTTGGACACCAACCTCTGGTACAAGCTCAAAGCCGGAAAAATGAGTGACCCGGACCGTGGCGACTTTGGCTATCTCGGCAGGGCTGTTGCCAAGCAGCTTGAGGACCGCCTCAAATCTACGTTTGGAGAAGATGTTGTTTATACCAAACGGGGGGCAGATGATGACGGCGATTACGTCTCGTCGACCAAATGCCCTAAGTATGTGTTGCGCGGAACGCTCGACTCTGTGCGCTTTCAGGGCAATATTATTCTCGGACCCTGGTATTCGATCAATTGTTCGGCACGCTTGATCGCGCGCGATGGCGGTGCTGTGGTCTGGGCGATGAAGGACAAGCAATTTCAAAAGATCTACAAAACCGTCAAAGGTGCAGAAGTTTCCGACGTTTTCGCCGAAGTCATTGGACCGAAAATCGTTGACTATATTGCGCCTCGGGTCATTGAAGCAATCAAATCTTGAGATGAGTTTCGCCGCTGAACGGCTATGTGAGCCAATTATCAATCGTGCCTACTTGAATAATTGACATGTAGCTGGCATGATGGGCTCTTCGTCGCCGAGAGTCAGGCAGTCTATTTCTGATGTATGTTGTAAGTATGGACGAACGCGGTACTAGAGAGGATGTCATTTAGTATGAGCTCACAAGATGCAACTACGCCTCCATCAGGTGGCACCACAATCGACTTGCAGGGTGTAGCGTCGTTCGCCCGCCTGGTTGAACTTCTAGCCCAAGAGCTTGGGACTAATCCCGGCAAGATGCAGGGCAATTTGCCTAATGGTCCGGCTGCTTTTAATCAGTTGATTGGAGAATTCGAGCTCAATAATCAAGGTTTTCAGCGCAAACTGACTTTGTTGTCACAGCCCGGATCGCCTCTGACATTGCGTTTCCAGAGTTCACATGCTGATGTGCGCGGTATTGATTCTAAAGGGGCTTCGCCTCTAGCGATTGTTTCTGATTTCTACATCGCTGCTGCCATTGAAGATATCGTCCCTCAAGGGCGTGCACTGGCGCGTTATTGCGAAGACATTTTCACCATTCTCGACCGCATGGTCACGCTGGGGCATTCGTCCAAGTTACAGGGCATGGCTGTTTCCGCTGCAGAGCTAGCTGCTTTCGAACAGAGCGAAAGCGGAAATTTGGTTCGCCAAAGTCAGCGCGCTGATATCGGACTTTAGTTCGTGATTAGTTTCGGGTGTGCATAGAGCAGAATGACAGCTGAAGTGGCTTCGAGCAAACTCCTGCGAATTCTTGCGCAGCTCATTTTTGCCTCCTCTTTGATTTTCAGTGCATTGTTCGGCGCCTTTGTGGCCGGAATAGTATTCCGCGAACCGGATGTCTGTTTTCTCCTCGCCATGGGGCGCTGGATGGCAGAGCATGGTCAAATTCCGACTGTTGATCCGTTCTCGTACACGTATGCAGCGTTCCCGAACGGAAACGCCTACGTGGTCTATCAATGGCTCACCGAACTGGTTTTGTATGGTTTTCATCAGCTCGCTGGTCCAACTGGTCTTTTAGTTTTCACCGCGATCATTTTAGGTATTGCTTTCATTGCGATACCACTGAGGCTGTTTGCTCTTAGTGGTGGCAATATGGTGCTCGGCGCCAGTATAACTATTTTGGTGATGCTGGCATCTTGGACGCACCCTAGCGTTCGCCCGGAAATGTTTTCATTTTTACTGACAGCTGTCTTGCTTGAATTGCTGGCGCGACTCTCTAAGCGTGATGCCACAGATGGTATCGACTATCGATTTGTGGGTTTTGCTTTTCTTCTCGAAGTGCTATGGACTAATTTGCACTGTCTCTTTATTTTCTATTTTATTTTGGTTGGATTTTTCATTGTGTGCCTGGGTTCTTATTCTCTTTTAAAGGGCGATAAAAACGATGGTCGAGTGAAAACGGCTTGTTTAGCCATGCTCGCCGGGGGCATTGCCACCCTTGTTAATCCGTATTTCTTTTCACTGTGGCCATATACATTTAAGATGCTCACAGATCCAATCAATAAAACCATCCTCGAGATGCAGCCGTTTTCACTATCAACATTGAAAACTCCGACAACTTACCCGTGGTTAGTCCTGGCGCTAATTTCCGTATCAATGTTCCTGATTGCGCTGCGTAAGCGTATTGCGTCAGGGGCGCAGCTTTATTTCTTGCTGCTCATTCCGGCGGCGATGGCAATGTCTTTTCTAACCGTCAGAACTTTACCGATTGCGGCATTAATGATGTGCTGCGGAATTGCTTTCTCGCCACTTTCAACTTTCACAGAGGGAAAATTGTCTCGCTTGAGTAAGGAATTTGAAGACGTGATTGGTCCGCTGAGCCCCGGCTGGCTAGTCTCTGTTTGTGTCCTTTGCGGCTTGGGTGCCTATTTCATGGCGTCAAGAATTATTCCACCAGAGATACCTGAGGAGAGTGCTGCTTTCAAGCCACCTGTGAAAGCAATCAAATATTTAGAAGCACATCAATCGGATGTGCCCAAGGGCAATATGCTCAACGATTCGCATTATGGTGCCGTCATGATGTGGCAAATGAAAGATTCTCCGAAAGTCTTTGTTGACCCTCGCTATTTCCTCTACAACGTTGCATTGATGAATGATTACTGGGACATGGTGCAAAACAAAGTCAACGCAACAGAATTGTTGGATAAATACAAAATAGCTTGGGTATTTCTTCCATCAAGTACAGCTCTAGTCCATGATCTAACTGTAAAACCAGGTTGGTCAGTTGTCTATTCGGACAATATCGCTTCAATCGTGGCTCGCGAGAAATGGAAAGACAATTTCAATCATTGAATGGATCAATGAATGGATCAATGATCATATTGTCATAATCTTACCGAATTGGGAATTATGGGAGTGAAACGTCAAGCCTGGCAAGCTTTGCGAGATTTTGTATTTGTTATAGAACGTCACCAAAAAGCGGAATCAAAAGCGAAACACTGTCGTCTATCTACTCAGACAGGAAATTGGAGCTTTTGAAATGGAATTGCGTATTGATGAACCTAGCTTGAGACGGCATTGCCGTGATGGCGAAGGTGAAGCACTCGCATCATGGGTGCATGTGATGCAGATTGGTAGAGAATTTGATGAGCTGGGTGACAACGCACTGGCTGAAGAATTCTTCCGCACAGCATTGTGGATATCTGATGAATTCTTGAGTGCAGAGACATCGATGAAAGGTTTGCTTTTGCTTTCGTCAACATTGACCAAAGAAGGTAGACATGAGGAAGCCGCTACCGCGTTTACTCGTGCGCTGAGATTGTTTGACGAAAACATGAACAACTAACAAATTAAATAAGTTTTTCAACGGGGGTGGAGCTGCTCAATCGAAAGGTTGAGCAGCTTCCGGCTTTAAGCATGATTGATGAATCTCGCTAGTTCGTTATACAAGATTTTGGAATTGTGTCGTCGATCGACAGGAATAGCCCAGACATATCTAATCTCATCGAAATGCAGCCAGGCAAAAGAATTTTTAAGTGATGCCTGAATTTCTGTACCTTTTGAAAACAGATCCGCGATCCACTTAAAGGGTGTTCTGTGCACTTTTTCAATTACTAAAATACGTTTGCCTGAATTCTGCAAACAAGTGGCGCGACGCACATGTGGAAGTTCTGATGCTGCCACTTCAACCTGAAAAGGATATACATGTCCACGTTCGTCATCGATAATGGTGGCACATCTGCCCATCAACCACAGATTGCCTCTGTCATCAAAATAACCCGCGTCGCCAGTTCTGTGCCAGATTTTGTCTCCATAGCGCACTTTTGTTTCTTGATCGCCTTTCCCGTTTAAATAGCTCTGTATAACATGTTTACCACTAACCAGAATTTCGCCGGTTTGATTTGTGCCTATGCTTCTGATCTCAGGCGAGATTACAGTGTCACCATAGACGACACTACAATTTACAGCTGAAATCAAAACTTCAATTTCTTCAACCGGTTTACCAACCAACAAACCATACCCGTTGTGCATTTTCTCCAGATCTTCTTTTGAGATGGCACCATATTCAATATGCGCGATTGGCTCGGCTTCTGTAGATCCATAAACGATAGTTAGTTTTGCGTTAGGAAACACCCGCGCCAGGCGTTGAAGCAGCGCAGGGAAGACTGGTCCGCCACCAGTGAGGATTCGTGTCACATCAGGCAATCCGATATCGTGCTGCTCCATGTTCGCAACCAATCTCCCCAGAAAGGCGGGCGAAGCTAGTATGCGATTGACCGCAGTTTCTTTGATTTGTTTGATGACACGCTTGGCGTCGATGCGTCCTGGCTTGCGCATGTCACAGTCCGGTAAAACTGACGTGATACCATCGGCAAGATTCGACAAAACAAAAACAGGCAATGTTGTAAGTTCCACAGTGTCAGACTCTTTTGAAAGATTGTTCGCAAGAATTTGATGTTGTTTCAGCAAGAAATCGTGTGTCCTTACGATCGCCTTTGGACCACCAGTGCTGCCGCTTGTAAAAGTGATAAGAGCCGGATGATCGTTTTCAACTTCTTCGCGATCACCAAACTCAGAAGTCTCAGTTTCAGGAGTCCCATCGTTGACCAGGTCGGACAATTGTAAGCGCCATTTGATCTTCTTGGTCTCGGAAAGCATCTGACTTGCCCACACCGCTGACGAACTGCCGATGATACCATCAGGTTTTGTCAGGGCGATAGAAAGTCTGAGTTGACGCAGTCCGGCTGAGAGATCCGGAATGACTACAACTGCTCCAATTCTGAAAAGAGACAACAAAAGAATGTATGTCTCAATAGTCAATGGCGCTGCTACAACCAGGCGACTGCCTTTACTAATTCCTGCTTTCACAAGTTGTGCCGAACATTGGTACATTCTCTCTTTCAGCTGATCAAATGTAATCGAGCGATTTTCACCCCTTTGCTTATCGCACAAGGCAATCTTTTGCCCGTCAGGGAAGTTTTCCAGAATCTGCGAGATATTCATAGATTTTTTCCGTATACCGCGTAATTTCTGAATGTTTCACCATACTTATCGCAAATTCCGTTAGCGCGATTGCCTCTGGCATAGAGTGCATGGATAGCTTCTCTAAAGCCCTTCTCGTGCGCGCGCGCATGCACTTCTTGAAACAACAACCTACCAAGCCCTTTCAGTTTTTCATCCGGCAATCTGGCTATTGTTTTCATAATTAAGCGCGCAGTCTCGGGCGCTGCGTTGGGATCCGGATAGGCGAAGAGATATCCGACGATTTGATTATCTAATTCGGCAATCACGACCAGATCAGGATCTGACATGGACGCCAGCCGCCCGTACTCTCGTACAAAATTAGATTGTTCGATTGGCGAGAAAAGGAAATTACTTTTCATCGCCGACATCGTTACTTGATGGATACCCTGTAAGTCGCTCATCAAATTTTCCATATTGAGTGAGCGCAATCTTACGCCCGCTTTCTTAAATGCCGCCTTGATCGCCTTAGCTTCAGGGTCGACAGTTGAGAGATCTTTGTTGATAGAAGAACCATAATTTTGCGCAACGCTGTAGCCTGCACTGATGAAATGTTGATTCCATTTAAGTGGATTGACAGGTTCTAGCGGGAAATATTTTTCGCCTGAGCTTTTAGTGACCAGACGATATCTCTTCCAGGTACTGCCATCAACCGGTCCAATTGCTGTGCCGCATCCTCTCTTCTTCAACTCGAATTCTGCAAAGTCTAGTAATTCTTCGCCCGCACTATCCTCGGTGGCTGCATAGTGCCCAATCAAGCCAGTTTTTTTCGCAGAAGTTTTGATGCGCTCGATGCCTGGTTCAATCCAAAGTGAGCAGCGTGCAGTCAACGCGCCTTCGTACATAGCAAAAACATATAAGTCTGGATTTCCGGTTGTTTGCAAATGCTCAGTGCACCCCTGAGGAAATTGCTTTGCAAGTTTGGTGGACATCTCGGATAATTCGGAAGATAGACTCTCCGGCTTAACCGCAAACGTATAGTGCGTAGACAGAGGCTCTGCCATCGCTATCTCCTTTGTAATTTACTACCTACTTAATAGTAGGTTTTTTGACCATTTATGTTCCCCTAATCCGAACACTTGGGCGACTGTTTACCTGGTCTTACAGGGGATTTACGGTCAAAGCGGGAACATTTTTGCATCTATAAAAGGGCGACCGGAATAAGCCCTAGAAAAGATGCCATGACGGCGAATGCTGCCTGTTTTGCCCAGCGGGTCTTGCTGCTATTCCTTATATTGTTTTGAGTGAGATAAAACGCAATGACTGGAAGCAAAATAAAGAATGGGGCGATTAGAGCAAGGAGAAGAGTTTCACTGCTGAAACCGCTCACAATTATGAAAGGCACAAAGAGAAGCAGCCAGCTGCGCATTGTGCCGCCGAAAATAACACGCAAGCGCAATGCATTAATGCCCCTTGATCGAATGTGCGCAATCATAATGATTGCAGTGTGAGCTGCAAAAGCGAGAGTATATGGATATATAAATTCTGGCGAATTAGAATTATGCGACCAGAAAAGCCACAGCAAGCCTGTGCTTGCAACGCTTAAAACGGCATACATAGAATGTGTATTTTCAATTGTCTGAAATCTAGTTGGCATAAACCAACGGTAAAAAATAAATACTGTCAGTGGCATCGCCAGCCATGCCAGTCCACCAACTGTGTAGGCGAAGTAGGCAAACAGTGCGACCCCGAGGATGGCGCTGCCGGTGAGCGTTGTTTTGTGGCGCCAGCAAATCGTAAAAGTAAGCAGAATTGCCAGAATCAATAAGCGAATAGAGAGTTCTTCTGTGCTCAAAACAAGATGTGTTTTTAATACAGAAAATGCACCTAGTGGAATGGCAAGATTATCAAAACCGCGCCAGGCGATTCCTTCGAAGAGCATCGCCAAAATGCCCATGATGAGAGACGTAAACAGGATTTTGTCATCCGCCATATCAGTGAAGAGGATGAGCGGGATAAGCGTTCCTAATAAAGCAAATGTGAAAAATGCCAGAGACCCTTCTGTACTTTTTGCACCATCTACAGTGAAATATTTATGTTTACCGTAGCGCATGCCAACAAGAGCGGAGACTGCATCTGCTAGTGTCAGAATTATGACCGGAATAGAGAAAAAAAGTGGATCTCCGAAGGTCAGTGTGAACAAAATTCCTATACCGAGCGGGAAGCAAATTTGCCCATACGAAGTTCGTCCATCCGCTTTGAGAACAGCTCCCCAGGAGAAGAGTAAAGAGATTTTCCCAACCATAGATAAGATGACAGCCGATACGATTGATAAAACCGCAACTGGCCATGCCTGGTCAAAAATAAACGGAAAGCTCAGCGTCATCAACCCCATGAAGATGTGCAGAGCTTTCCGTATCAATTCCGGATGGCATTCAGTTTTTCTTTTCAGATAGGACAGAACGCTCATCGCTATGGTCAATAAAACTAAGACTAAACTCATTCCGATGAACGGAT
>JACMKL010000438.1 GCA_014380105.1 Candidatus Melainabacteria bacterium | reverse complement strand
AGCGGGATGAATTAGTGAAGTCATATACTGAACGTTATCTGGTCTCCAAAAAGAAAGCCTAAAATTCCGTCCTTTTCAGTAAGGCATTAGACAGTCTTGCTCGGCTTCTATCGCTGGTTTTTGGACTCCCGGATATCTCGTACATATACTTGAGTCGCTTCCCGTGCGGCTTGTCGCATGTCTGGCGCTGGTTGTCAGGCTTTGCTTTGCCTTGCCATATAACCGTTAGAACCTGATGACAAGCTCCTCGACGGCAAAAAATAATTTGCACATTACGATGAGATTAGCTACATAATGGGTATAAAGTTGTCGTGACAACATCGTTTACTAGGAAACCGCAAATTGATCAACGCGAAATCAGGGAAGACCAAGGGCCGTCCAATAGATTCGTTTAAATCGCTCGATAACGCAATGAGACTTGCACTAGCAGGTTTTCTGGCATTTTCGATGACCGCCGTCGGTGACCAACCGGCGCAGTCAATTGGTCTTGTGTCACCTCATGCCACTATCCGTCCAATTGGCATGATGAATTCGATTAGAAGAGTTTCTCGCGTTAGAGTTGCTCCAAGAGCTTCGACATACACGCGCAGAGCTGTGCGCGTGAGTGCTATTAGCCGTCAGCGCAGTGCAAAAGTCGTAGCTCGTGGAACTAGAGGTAAGGGCAAAGCAAAGGCTCCAGCTCATCGTGTGGCATCTGCACCGCATGCGATACCGCCTCAAAGTTTGGCAGCTAAAATGGCGACCAGAACAATTGCCCCAGGCGTTTTACATAAGTATTACCGCGGCGCTTTGACCATCAATTTACTTGATGTAGACATGGTCAATTCCGACGTCAAAGTTCGTCCAATGCTGGCGGGCAACGATTTTCACCAGCTCAAAGATGTTACCGATCATGCTCGCGAAAGCAGAGCAATTGCTGCTGTCAACGCCAATTATTTCAAATCCAACGGCACCCCACTTGGCACATTGATCATTGATGGAGAGTGGGTCGCAGGACCATTATTCGATCGTGTATCGATGGGTTTCACCAGAGATGGCTATGTTCGTATCGACAGGGTTAATCTATATGGTGTGATGAAATCGTCCAACCCGGATGTTCCAACCGCATGGATCAATAATATTAATCAGCCGCGCCGCACAGGCAGCCGCTTTGTAGCGTACACAAGACGCTGGGGAAGCAGTGTCTCACTGCCTTACGAAGGCGTCCTCGTGGCAATCGATGCGCAAGGAAACGTAGTCGACACCCATCCTCGCTACATGGGCATCCCTTATGGCGGTTACGTTCTCACTGATTCAAAAACAGGTTTGATAGGGAAACTTAAGCGTGGCGATTCTGTTAGTATCGCCTGGAACACTCGTCCATCAGCCTGGTCAGACGTCGTCAACGCCGTCAGCGGTGGGCCGACCTTGATCAAGAATGGCAAGGTCCATCTCGATCTCAAACAGCAACGTTTCACCAAAGGTTGGACCGGTTCGCAAATTCATGCCCGCACCGCCGCCGGTGTCACTGCTGACAATCACCTTTTGCTGGTCACTGTTGAAGGTCCACACACGATGTGGGATCTCGCCAAATTTCTCCGCGACATGGGCGCTGTTGAAGCACTCAATTTAGATGGCGGTGGCTCGACCACCATGGTTGTTGATGGCAAAGCAGTCACACGTGGCGCAAAGAATGCGCAACGCAGAGTGGCTTCTTCAATTGTGCTTGTTGAAGATCGCGTCGCTTCGCAGAATTATCGTCCATACAACGGTGCTTATAAGCCGCAAAGCGACATCTCAGACTTCTTAGCTCCAGCCAAAGATGTAATGTCCAGCTTGTCAGTGAGTTCCGAAAAATTGAGCACGCTTGGTCGCGATTATGCCGATTTGAGCTTCCAGGAAGATTTCTCTGAATCATTGTTTCTGGATTCAGCCCATGCCGGTTCTGCAGCTGTAGAAAAGCCAGAGCTCGAATCACTGGACAGCAAATTAGATAATGGTTCGCTTCAGTCTGCCCGCGCGCAAATTTCGCACTCGGCAGTTCACTCCAAAGTGGATTCGACAAAACGTGAGGGGCGCAGCTTCTTCAAGGTTCCGGCGATCAAAAATCCCTTTAGCCTGAATTTCCTGGGCAAAAAGCGCGGCTAGTTTTAGCTAATACTTCTCATATATCCAGGCGACCTACTGGAAATAAATGTTGTGGCCAAGCACAATAGACGGATAGCGTTTGGGAATGCATGGCATGGAAAAATTTGCAGTTGGTGTTGACTT
>JACMKL010000437.1 GCA_014380105.1 Candidatus Melainabacteria bacterium | reverse complement strand
CACTTGCGAAAAACAACGTCGCTGGAAAGAAGGCTGAATTAGCCGATCTCGATGCCCTGTACGGGGATGAAGCCCTGCGTACAGGTAAGATCGATTTAGCTTTGCGCTGTTGGGAAGAAGTCCGCGACTTGCGTGAAGGCTCGCGATATACGGAAGCAGAATCACGATTAGCCACCATCTACCAGAAGATGGCAACATCTTATGCAGCAAAAAATGACGACCAGAAGGCACTTGCTTACCTGGGAAAGTTAAACGCCATCGCGCAAAACTCTAAGAATTACGAGATGGCGTCAGAGCTTTACGAGAAGCAAGAAAAAATTGATATGGCGATTGATCAAATGCGACTGGCCATGAAATTCTCAACTCACAATCCTGCCTACCAGCGAAAATTGGCTCAGTTGCTCAATCGTCGCGGCAAAGAATTGCTCGATGCCGGAGACACTGATGCCGGTTATGGATATTTGCAGCAAGCAAAAACAATGGATCCGAATAATGCACTTCCGTCAGTCACACTGCGCGGAATCAATGTCGGATTGGAAGGTGGCTTGCCTAAAATTTCAGGTGAAGTCTGGAACGCCGGCGATGAGCCAGTCAATTCGCTCAACATGCGCGTTGATCTTGTCGACACAGTTTCGAAGCGTACTCTTTGGACTAAAGAACAAAAGGTGGTTGATGAATTTGTGCAGCCGCTGGGTGGACGCGATGCTAAACCAATAAATTTTGTCGCCGGAACGTCCGTGAGAATGAACGGCACCAATGAGTTTAGGGTCTATATGGACGGCAAACTTTATAAGAGCTATCGCCTCGGTGATAAAGCCAAAGTTACAGTTGCTGATGATAAAAAAACTGGTACCAATGATGGTGACAACGTCAGGGAAAACACTGTAGTTCGCGGGCGTCCACAAGGGACAGAGCCGCCTTCTAATCCACCAGTCGCTCCAGAACGTGCCGAACGTCCTGTCTATACTCCGCCAGCGGAAACACCAGTACAGAGTGCCGAACCACCGGTCACAAAGCATGAGTCTTCTGAAGAGAAGACAATGAAGGATCTGGATTAATTAGCCGATTTTATGCGCGTTTTCCGCGGTAATGAAATCGTAAAAATGGCACCACCGCATTCACTGTTGCGGTATTCCAATGTGCCTTCGAGCAATTCGATGAGATTCTTTGATAAGCATAAACCGAGCCCAGTGCCACTGTCGTCAGCCATTCCACAGGTGGTTCGAAAAAATTTCTTGAATAGCAATTCTCGCTGATCATAAGGCACGCCCTTTCCAGAATCCGTGACTGAGAAAGAGAGCCAACCGTTTTCGAATTTGCCGCTAACACAGATTTTTCCAGAATCCGGAGTAAATTTAATCGCGTTATCGATCAAGTTTGTAAGGGCTCTGCGCAAGAGAAAATAATCTGTTTCAACATCCGGAAAAGATGCAGGAATATCGAGTTGGCAAACGATTTTTTTGTGCAAAATTTGATAGGAAAAGTCATCCAAACTGGAATGGAGAAGTGCCAACAAATTGACGTTGGAATAATCTGGACGAAGTGCACCACTATCGAATTTGTAGCGATCCAGCGTATTCGAAATCATGCGCAGCATATCAGTATTGCTGCTCAATAATT
>JACMKL010000436.1 GCA_014380105.1 Candidatus Melainabacteria bacterium | reverse complement strand
TTTTGAATCCTTATAATCCTTCAAAACGGCTCTTGAAGCATTTAAATGATTCATCCAAGCGCAGAAAGACTTGCTGCCTCCGAATTTGAATCTTTAAAATCTATCGGATTGGCATCCAATGGCATACAGTCCGCGACGAATCGAGTAAATTCACAGCATCTTCGACATCGCGTAGACACTGCGAGTGCTCAAGGTTTCGCACACCTGTCCCACGGGCATGTATGAATTAGTCTCAAAAGCCATAGTCAATCAAAATGACTGGCACGCGCAATTTACTGGAGCGAGGACCGCATTCATGCCTAACGTCGAGCAAATACGCAAAAAGCGCGAGGAAGATGCGCGCAAACGTGATGAACTGCAGAGAGAAGAGCGCAAGAAGCAAGAAGAAAGAGAACGACAGCGTCATAAACAAGAACTCGAGCGCAAGCACGTCATGGATATGGCAGTGGCGAAGCAAAGAGAGCGCAAAGACAAGGAAACTACAGAAGCTGAGCTCAAGTCCCTGGCTCTCCAGGCGGCTTTAGGCGACAAAGAAGCCGCGGCAAAGCTCGAAGAAATCAAAAGATCCGGACAGGGCGCCAGACCATACACCGGCAACTCTCAATAACCGGTTATTCGGCTTTCAACAAAATTACTGACTGCGCACTTCGTGGTCAGTTTTTTTTTGAGGGTCGTTCGGGGGTGGTTCAGGCTCATCTGGTTCTAAATAATCAGGTGATTCACCCGGAACAAACATAGCGGCACGCCGCTGGCGGTGTCTGTTCAAAACTTCGGCAAAGAACAGCGCCATCAAAACAACCATTGCCGCCAGTTTTAAAAAGTACTCTGCCTGTTCAACGAACAGAGCGGCGCAAAAGCCAAGCACTCCTGACACTGAATAAATGATGTATGCAACCTTTTTCTGTGACAGGCCTGCCTGGAGAAGGCGGTGATGAATGTGCCCCGCATCTGGAGCAAATACGGATTGGCCTTTTGCCAGACGTCTCACAATTGCCCACGATGTATCCAATAATGGGAAAAACAAAATCAAGAACGCAAGCAGGAATGTGGGCACGATTATGGTGGCAGCTGTGGCCCCCTTAATTACACCCATAATAGAGATCGCGCCCAAAACAAATCCGACCAGATACGCTCCCGAATCTCCCAGGAAAATTCGGGCAGGATTGAAATTCCAGCGGAGGAAGCCCATTAGTGCGCCGGCAAGAACTGCTGCCGCCAGTGCAGCGTAAGGTCTATCAATGTGCGGTGAAAGCGCAACTGTCCAGATAGTTAACGACGCGATTGCTGCTACTCCGGCAGCCAAACCATCCATACCATCAATTAAATTGACGGCATTCGAAACGCCGACCAACCACAGCACTGTAATTAAGGCGCTAAACGGACCAAGTGGAATCGGCAACCCGTCATGCAAGTGGATGAAGCCCAGATCGATGTCTACCCAAACAGGAATCGGCAGCGACTTAACGCGCACGCCTAACGAGTAAGCCACACAGCCGGCGATTATTTGCACAAGCAGTTTTGCCTTTGCGGGCAAAGACTCAAGGTCGTCGAGTAAACCTAATACGAAAATCAGCGTGCCACCAACTGCGATGCCAGCAAGTCCACCTTCTGAACCACGCGCCTCTCTCGGGAACTTACCACAAATTGCTATCAGCGCGACGACGGTCACCATCACGCTTATGTAGATTGCGACGCCACCCAGACGAGGCACCGGTACCTTGTGAATGCGGCGCTCTTCACCTGGTTTGTCTACAAGCTTGAGCCTCAATGCACGCGAACGAATTTCGGGTGTCAGCCACCAGCTGATCGCCATAGCGATCAGGAAACCAGGCAACTGCATGTCGTCAAGTCCTTTGGACTTGGACATCATCGCCCAGGCAACACCGGCAACCAGCAACAACGCTTGGAAGAGTCTTACAGCTGTAGTCGCCGGTTTTAACTTGGTGCTCAAAGCATTTCCGAGTGAGTAGAGTAGTGCTAACGGACTCCAGCTAAGCGATCTTTATAGATTGGAAACTGTTTGCAGAGTTCAGCGACAGTTTTCAGCGTGTTTTGATGAACTGCTTCATCTTCCGGGTTCTTCAGTTTTGCAACCATTGCTTCAGCGATTCGAACCATTTCCGGCTCTTTCATGCCACGCGAAGTGACTGCAGGAGTGCCGAGCCGAAGTCCGCTGGTAACCATCGGTTTTTCCGGATCGTTTGGAATAGTGTTTTTGTTCGTTGTGATATGCACTTCATCGAGCATGGACGAAGCTTTCTTTCCAGTCATGTGGACCTTGCGCAGATCGACTGTCATCAAGTGATTGTCCGTGCCACCAGATACGATATCAAGCCCGTTGTCCATCAATGATTTGGCCATGGCTCTCGCGTTGGCGACTATTTGACGTTGATAGACCTGGAATGAAGGTTCCATCGCTTCTTTGAAGGCTACTGCTTTGGCCGCAATGACGTGCATCAATGGGCCGCCCTGAATGCCGGGGAAGACGGCTTTATCGATGGCAGCAGCGAACTCTTCCTGACACATCGTTACACCGGCACGTGGACCGCGCAGTGTTTTGTGAGTAGTAGTAGTAACGAAATGCGCGTGCGGGAAAGCATTCGGGTGCACACCAGTAACAATCAGACCGGCAATATGCGCAACGTCGGCCATCAAATAGGCACCGACACTGTCAGCAATTTCGCGGAATCTTGCAAAGTCGATAACACGCGAGTAATTGCTGGCGCCGCAAATAAGCATCTTAGGCTTGTGTTCTTTAGCCAATCTTGCCACTTCGTCATAATCAATCAGACCAGTAGTCGGATCGACACCGTAGAAACTTGACTGAAACCACTTACCGGACATGTTCACCGGCCAACCGTGCGTCAAGTGACCGCCGTGGTCCAGAGCCATGCCTAAAATCTTGTCGCCTGGTTGCAGCATCGCAAAGAAAACCGCCATGTTGGCTTGCGCGCCGCTGTGCGGTTGAACGTTTGCGTGAGGCGCATTGAATAATTTTTTCACACGCTCGATTGCCAAGCGCTCGATTACGTCCATGTGCTCGTTGCCGCCGTAATAGCGCTTTCCGGGCAGACCTTCG
>JACMKL010000435.1 GCA_014380105.1 Candidatus Melainabacteria bacterium | reverse complement strand
CTTGGATGTTCTTGCCAGGGCGGTTTCTCCCTTACAAGGGCTTTTTCATTGGCTTCAGAGATGCAGAGACGTTTAGTTTTGATCGGTTTTGGTTGAAAGCTGAGCAAGACTGTAGGCTTTGTCGTTTCAAGCTCATCGTTCACTATGCCTGAATGCTTGAGGCTGCGGAGCGGTGAGTTGACACATCACGTCTCGTGACAAATCTCGCTTAATGCCCTCACTGCCACACTCAAATCGGTTTCTACCGCTTTTCTTTCCTCTCATTTTAGAGACAGTACCGCAATAAGGAGTAAGACATGGCAACCCCGCAGGAAATCCTGGAATGGATTAAGCGTGACAAGATTCAGATGATTGATCTGAAGTTCATTGACACACCAGGAACGTGGCAACACTTGACGTTGTTCCACGACATGATTGACGAAAGCAGCTTCAGCGAGGGCGTTGCCTTTGACGGCTCCAGCATTCGGGGTTGGAAAGCAATTAACGACTCAGATATGGCAATGGTGCCCGATCCAGATACTGCCTGGATCGATCCCTTCATGGCAGAGCCAACTCTGAGCATGATTTGCAGCATCATTGAACCGCGCACAGGCGAACCGTATAGCCGTGACCCGCGCTCGATCGCCCAAAAAGCGATCGACTACCTGCAAACAACAGGCATCGGTGACAATGCCTTTTTTGGACCAGAAGCTGAGTTCTTCTTGTTTGATGACGTGCGCTATGACCAGACCCAGAACGCTGCCTACTACTACGTCGATAGCGACGAAGGCGTGTGGAATTCTGGTCGTGAGGAAGCCGATAAAAGCACAGGCAAGGGCGGCAACCTGGGCTACAAGCCTCGCAACAAAGAGGGTTACTTCCCCGTTGCGCCAACTGACACACTGCAAGATATTCGTACTGAAATGCTGCTGGCGATGAAGCATTGTGGCGTGCCGATCGAAAAGCACCACCACGAGGTTGCTACTGGCGGACAGTGCGAACTGGGCTTCCGTTTTGCGTCTTTGGTCAAAGCAGCCGACTATTTGCTGACCTACAAGTACTGCATCAAAAACGTGGCGAAGAAGCATGGTAAATCTGCCACCTTTATGCCCAAGCCAATTTTTGGCGATAACGGCACTGGGATGCACTGCCACCAATCCATTTGGAAAGATGGTCAGCCCACCTTCTTTGGTAATGAGTATGCTCAATTGAGCAAGACAGCGATGCACTACATCGGTGGTCTGCTGAAGCACGCTCCTGCCTTGCTGGCGTTTACAAACCCGACCACCAACTCTTACAAGCGTCTGGTGCCCGGTTTTGAAGCGCCTGTAAATCTGGCATATTCGCAGGGCAACCGTTCTGCGTCGATTCGGATTCCGCTCTCTGGTGACAGCCCCAAGGCGAAACGCTTAGAGTTCCGTTGTCCCGATGCCGCCTGCAACCCTTATTTGGCGTTTGCAGCGATGCTCTGTGCGGGTATTGACGGCATCAAGAATGAGATTGATCCGGGCGAATCGCTGGATGTGGACATCTATGAACTGACCCCTGAAGAATTGGCGAAGGTGCCTTCAACACCTGGTTCGCTCATGGATGCGCTAAAGAATCTGGAAACCGACCATGAATTTTTAACCGCTGGTGGTGTTTTCACGGAAGACTTCATTGAAAACTGGATCAGCTACAAGCTCGATCGCGAAGTGATTCCCGTCAGCATTCGTCCTCATCCCTATGAGTTTGCGCTCTACTACGATTGCTAAAGAGTGCAACTGTCGGCAACGACACATCTACCATTCACGCGGCGATCGTTCCTTGCCCTCTCTTGCCTACAGGTAGCGTTTGAGACTGGTGGAGCGATCGCCGCTTTTTCTTGTCTGGGCACCTTATCGGTTGTCTGAACCACAGGGCGCGATCGCCTTACTGTCAAAAGGCACATTTATTCACCGTCTGCGGCATTGACTGAAAGGATTCGTTACAATCAGTTACATGTCGATCGCGGTTTTCTACTTCCCATGCCTGACATTTTGACAAAGCTGGCGTACCAGACT
>JACMKL010000434.1 GCA_014380105.1 Candidatus Melainabacteria bacterium | reverse complement strand
GAATTTGTAGCTAAAGCTGCCAGTGTCGTAAAAGATGGCAAGTTTGATGAGCTTTCAAAAGTCATCAAAGAACTTGCGAAAAATGGTGACGACGATCAGCTTGGCGCTTTCCAGAAAAAATTGAGCAAGGAATTGGGTGTAGATGTTTCGGTTAAGGCAGATGGTTCATATGACCTCCACTTTAGTAAAAACTTTGACCCGAATGCTAGAGACAAAGCTTATGACGTGAAAACAGTAAAATTCGATAAAGATGGAAAAGTGTCGAGTGCTGAAGTGACCAAACACAAAGGCGGATTCGGCAAAGATGTGACTGAAGAAATTGATGCGAAAGAAACTCTGAAAGAGTTGCAAAAAGAAATTGAAAAATCCAAGAAAAAATAGCGTGTGCGCAAGAACAGTAAGTGCAGTCTAGAACTTAGACTGCACTTATTTATGATCCTACTCTTTGGGGTATTTCAAACCAAAAAATGGCGCCGCCAGTTTCTGCATTGCTTGCACCGATTGTGCCACCATGCGATTCGACAATCATCTGACAAACATATAGACCGAATCCGCTACCCAACCCTTTCGTTTCAGCCGTTTGCTCCAGCTGAGAAAAACGTTTAAAGAGTTGATGCATCTGTTGTTCTGGAATGCCTGACCCCTGGTCAATTACCGAGAAACGAATGTTTTTTTGCTCCAATAACTCTGCGCGCAGGGTAACTATAGAGTCTTTCGGGGAAAACTTAAGTGCATTCGAGGCGAGGTTGACCAGTACTTGCGTCACTCGATCTTTGTCGCAGTTGATTTCTTCGTCAAAGGGAATTTCTTCTACGAGCTTAATTGATTGCACTTGTGCCATCCCTGAGATGGCGTCCACAACACTTTTAAAAATTTCCTCCACTCTGACACTCTGGCAATTTAATTCCATTTTTCCAGATTCAATTTTTTCGAGATCTAAGAACGAATCAGCCAGCCGGAGAAGTCGCAAAATCCCTGAGTTCAGTCGTTCCATTTTTTCGACGATACGAGGGCTCAAGTCATCTTTGTCTTTCAACAAAATCAAAGATAATGTAAGACTGGCTGATGATAGTGGGGTACGCAAATCGTGGCTGACCATCGCCTGAATAGACCGTCTTTTCGCTTCCGCATCATTGCGCAAAATTGCCATTTGTCTAAATTCTCTGTGCAGTTCTGCGAGTTCGTCATCGCCTGGAATATCAACGAGTTGCACTTCACCTTTAGAAAACAATCGAATGTTTTTCATCAAAATACCAAGTCTCTGGAGCGTTGTTTTTCCAAACAACACTCCAAGACCGATGACGATAACGATATTCAGTAAACCAACTACAGCAATCTGTGTGATTAATCCTTGCTGCTCAGCGAGCGCCTTGGGTTGAAATTCCTTAACGACCGGAATGTAATGCTGAACAAGTTTTCCGTCGGCTCTAATGACTTGATTGTATGCGTAGAAAGCATCTTCCAAGTATTCTGCGTCACTTGCATATTGCGCAAGCAACCAGTCTTCGCCTCTATCATAATCTTTAACAAATAAGTCAGCGAGTAGGTCGCTCAGGCGCTTGAGAGCAACAAGATAATCATCAACAAGCGCTTTCGCTTCCTTGTCGTCACCAACTAATGTTTTGAGTCTGAGTGCTTGCTTTGCTGTTCCAGAATTTAAAGCATTTACGCTTTCGTAAAAATGTGCATTACTGCTGAACTTTTGCGCACCCAGAAGCATCACTATACGCATCGCAGAGGAGCGAATTATTTGGCAATTCGATATTATTTCTTTAGCTTGGGCTTCTTTCTTTCCGGCACTAGAGATATTGAGCATATTCTGCAAAAGCACGGTACCAAAAACTAATTGGCACACCAATGGTAAACCTAATAAAATAATGCCTTGATGCTTTAGCTTCATAATTTTGCGACTTTCTGCATAGGCGAAGTGTAGTGCACAATTACTCTCGGTTCAAATGACGGCACAAAACAGATTTTTCAAGAATTCATTTCCCTTGAGTGTGGCAATCGTTTTTGTCATTAGTATCACTTTTTCACAGGCTGGTCGATGTGTACCGCCTGCAAGGACATGGATAGCTTATTCAGCAGAAGGATATGCCGCTTCTCGTCGTGGGAATTTTGAAGTCTCAAGCCGAATGTACAGCCTGGCAATTTTAGCAGCCCGGAATGAAGGAGCGTCCTCAACGGTAATTGCAGACCTCATTCTTTGCCGAGCAGATTTATTTATTGCATTGAATCGAATTGAAACTGCCAGACTTAATTTGTTTGAAGTGGGAAAAATCATCCGGGACGAGCGATTGAACGGAAGTCTTGTAGAGATGAGATGGTTGAGAAGAAATTTGCGCCTATCGAAGATGCAGGATAATTATTCAAATGCTATCGCTGAGCAATCCAGAATAATCAGAATAATGGGCGAACATTTTGCAAAGGATAGTGGATGTTACCTCGAAGAAATTTTCATTCTTTTAGATCTCGAGCTAAATACAAAAGACTTTAAGGCTGCCAGTAAAACATTGCGAGTATTCACTGATGCAATGAAAGTCCAGCAATCTACGTTAGCTCTCAGGCGCTGCCATGAAGCGATCGATTTATTTCTAGAGAAGCTCAGCGCTCATATCTTAAAGAGTGCACAACAGCAAAACCAAGCATCGATTTCAGACTTGCAATTGATTGACGATAGCGATATCCCCACGGCACGCAAAATTCTTGCCTACAGAAAAATAATAAGCACAACTTCTCAGGACTTAAAGGTACAAGCTAAATTGTATTTGAAAAAATGTGCTGAGGAAATGCACTAGGGCGCTTTCAAAAAAGTTTCCGAAAGTTTATATCCCAGACCTTTTGATGTTTCGATTAGGGATGTCGCATCTCTGAGATCTACTTTACTCCGAAGTCGGCTTATGCAAGTTTTTACTGCCTCGTTGCCAACTTCGGTTGACGAATTCCACACATGTTTAATTAGCTGTTCAACCGTGAAATATGTATTCGGATGACGCATAAAAAATTCTAAAATCTGAAATTCTCTCGGCAACAGTTGCACTGTGCGACCATCGATTGTGAGAGTTGAGGTGCCTGCATTAAGACTAAGGCGCCCCACTTGTTTTTGGTTGTCAAACAACGAAGTTGATCTTCTCAAAAGCGCTCGCACTCTTGCCAATAGCTCTATTGCATCAAATGGTTTTGATAAATAATCATCAGCCCCAGCGTCGAGCCCGCTAGCTTTATCTCTGATCGCAGATAATTGCGTTAGCATGAGAATAGGCGTTTTGCAGCCTGCCGTGCGTGCTTGCTGACAAATTTCAGTTCCTTCCATCGATGGCAGTTGACGGTCTATTAGGGCTAAGTCGAAGCCGCCAAATTTCAAAAGTTCAAATCCTTCCAATCCATCACTTCGGCTTTCGACCCTGTGGTCATCTGCTTCAAGGCATTCCTGAAGAGCCTTTGCCATCAACGGATCATCTTCAATAACCAAAATTTTTGCCACAAAATTTACCTATTCCGGTGCATTTTCTCTTCTGCGAATAACCGAAGCACGTGTTTCCATTTTTATGGCCGGCATTGTTTTGTTGATCTTGCGCAAGACCATTGCGTACTGGTCTAGGGTCTCGGCAAGATCGAGAGTTTCTTTTTCGGAATTTTTCGTTTGAATTTCAATAGACTGTTCGTACAATGGCTCTGCAAGCGCAAACTTTCCACCAAGGCAGTAAACATCCGCGAGTTGATTGAGCGACATTGCCACTTTGTCGTGCTCAGAGCCAAGTGTCTTTATTCGAAGAGCAAGAAACCTTTTGCAAAGTGACTCCGCCGCTGCAAGCTTATTTTGTTCTTGATACATACCAATCAAGTTCTCTAGCGCGCCATTCATTTGAGGACTTACGGCGTCTCCTTTCTTCTCGTAAATTGCTAGTGCGTCTTTGAAATAAGTCTCCGCTTCTGCTAACTTTCCAGATTTGTAATAAATAGTCGCTAAACAACAGAGTGTGAGTGCCACTTCCGGATGTTTCGGACCAAGGGCATTTTTAAGCACATCGCTTGCGCGCTTCAACAATGGTTCGGCGCGCTCAAACTTACCTTGTTCGAAATAAACCATTGCCAGGTCATTCAGGCTAAATCCCACGTCTGGATGTTCCGGACCAAATGCGTTTTCGCGTATCGAGATTGCTCGATTGCATAAAATTTCTGCCTGCGCATATTCTTTGTTGGCGCGGTGTGACGCAATCAAGCGATCAAGCACATCTGCGACGTCCGGATGTCTTGTGCCTAATGAACGCTCGTAGACAGATATCAATCTTTCCCAGTATGGGAGAGCCTCCACATATTTATGCTGAAGGTCTAGAACTTCTGCCAGTTTATTTAGTGGTTGACCGATTTCAGGATGTTCTGGTCCAAAGGAATGTTCTGCAATTTTTAGAGCACGCTCTAGAAGTTTTTGCGCCTGGCGGTAGTGTAGCTGCCCTTCGAATACCAAAGCCAAATTTGTGAGACTTGCAGCTACATCAGGATGTTCCTCGCCAAGCATTTTTTCTTGTACTGCGATCAGGCTGGAGAGGGCTTCTTCAGCTTCTGCCAATTTGTTTTGAGCGCGATAAACGGTCTCAAGATGCTTGAGATATGCAATCAAAGTTTTTTCGTACTCTGAGCCTAGATGATCTTTTCCAAGGTTTTTAATTGCTCGAAGTAGCAGAATTTCAGCTTCCTCGTGGCGTTCCATTTCATAATAAAGGGCAGCTAGATGGTTAAGTCCATTGCCAACATCAGGATGTTTTGCACCTAAAGCCTTTTCCTGAATTGATAAAGCACGCTTTAAAAGTGGCTCTGACTGCGAGAATTTCTTCTCTTCTAGATATGCCATTGCCAAACTATGCAGACTTTCAACCAACCTGGGGTCGTCTTTACTATATTGTTTTTCTTGAATAACTAGATAACGTTGGAATAGTGGGGCGGCATCTAAATATCTTCTTTGCGATTGATATGTCTCTGCCAGATTTAGAATATTTATTCCAAGATCCGGATGATTTGGACCGAGCGCTTTTTCAGCTATGCTTAAAAGTCTTCGATAGATCGGCTCTGCATCATGATATCGACCCAGGTGTCTGTAGGTTGAGCCTAAGTTGGAAAGCGTATTGACCGTGTCGGGATGTGCTGGACCAAGTGCTGCTTCACGAATGCTAAGTGCTGAGCGCAATTGCGATTCTGCGTCTTCGAGTCTTCCTGCTTCCAGAAAAAAGGCACCTCTGTCATTTAAAACTTTGCCTACTTCTGCATGATTGGCGCCAAGAGTCTCTTCTGACAAGGTGAGCGCTTGTGCGAAAATCGGATCTGCTTCAGCAAAATTGCCTTTTGCTTGTTCTAGTTTGGCAAGATTGAGAAGGCATGCGGCTACATATTCGTGATGCTCTCCGAAAGCTTTTGTGTAAAGCGTTAGAACGCGCCTGCATAGAGGCTCTGCTTTATCTAATTTGTTTTGGACATAATACAGAGAATAGAGGTGACTGAGACTGGTTGCCACATCTGGATGCTCAAACCCGAGCGTCGACTCGCGCAATACCAATGACCGCTGAAACAATGGCTCTGCTTCTAAATAGCGCTTTTCTTCAAAATAGAGTTCTCCGAGCTTATCCATAGACAAGGCCATGCGTTTGTCACCTTTCTCGAAATTATCTGCAACTTTTAGAGCGCGCAGCCACATAACTTCGGCTTCTGCGAAGTTGCCATAAGCCCGTGCGTGCTCAGCGTCCGATTTGAGGCGCTCCCATTCGGTGCTCATTGATTCCTTTCCCGTAAGCGCCCTTTCGCGACCGCTTCTGATTGCCAGGCATACTATACCCGTTTAGATAAGGTGTGCATAATGCGGGCTGAAAGTGGCTGTCAGGCGATCATATAAGGTATCCAGTGCGGTAACATCAACACCCAGGATTCCCGCGTCGCATAGCTTTGGACATAGGTTACCGGTGCATGAGTGATGTAAGCGAGCTTAGAGAACTTGTAGACGCGATTGAAACAGAATCGACTCGTAGAGAAGCGCTTGAACACCTTCATGCGATTGCAAATCATTTGAGTAAATCGCAAAACCTAGCTGTCAGGGGCATCGATGTATCGAAGGACCCGCTGGTTAAAATTCTCAGTCTCAAAATAATTCCAATTCCAGGATCACCGTCGCCACTAAAATTATTTCTCCATGAGGCAGTATTTTCGCCGGAAGAGTGGGCAAAGACTTTTGCAGAAGGATTGCTTAAGGCTCCGGAATTATTTCATGGTAAGACACTCGTAGAACTCGGCACCGGGTCTGGCTGGATAAGCCTCCTGATGCTAATGAGAACACAAGCTTCCGAAATTTTAGGGTTGGATATTAATCCGATTGCAGTCTTAATTGCCCGCTTAAATTCATGGCTAAATGGCACCACTGCCAGTGGCGAGCTGATTCGCTCTAAATTTGGTGCTCCATTTACTCACGCATTCACTGCGCGTGAGTCGGACCTGCTTGGTGAGCCGCTTTCTCGAAAGATGCGTTTTGATCATATTATCGGTTGTATCCCTCAAGTGCTGCATCCGGACCCGTCAAAGATGTCGGATGCTTCTAACGAACGCTCGACAAAAGATTTGTACGACTTGAGCAATTACTGTTTTCAGCAAGGAATTTTAGAAGACCGTTTTGGTTTGCCTCTCATTGCGCGCGCCCTTGAAGAAGCGCAATTGTGCCTTAATCCGGGTGGCAAAGTGACCCTGGTGCTGGGCGGAAGACCGGGGCCTCAGGCTATTGATCAGATGTTTCGACGCCGCGGTTGGGAGCCGACTCTGATCTGGTCTCGCCGTATTCAACAGGCTGATGATACTGACCTGGTATCACTAGTTGAAATTGAACGTGCCCACCAAATTCGATTTAATTTCTTTCTGTCGCGCGAATCGCAAAATCCGGTTTCGGCAGAAACCGCTGTTACGGTGCTAGGAAATGAAAAACCGATTTATCACGATTTGCTCGTCTATCAAGGTGAAACGCAATATGAAAATCCTACTTTCGGATTTGTTCGAAACCTGCATGAGCTAAAGCTTGACAGTCTTCGTAAGGAATTGGATTTCTCAAGGATTTCAGAAGAGATGGTCAGCTTCTTAGACAGGCTTTCGAGAGACCTCTTACAAGTGCGTACACTTCCTTATCCACATGAATTTGGTGACATCGGACTGCGCATAGCGTTATCCCGCTTCCTTTCCATATATTGTCACTATGCAGTCGCTCCTGAGTCTTTGTTTATTGCTCCCGAGCGCTCGCAACTTTTGGCAATTGTGCTTAAGTCAGTTCTGAAGCCAGGTTCGATTGTTCTTCTATCTTCTTCATTGGAGAGCGTTTATAGACAAACAATCGAAAATCTTGGTTTGAAAGTTGTTCTTGGGAATGACGATCTAAGCGAATTAATTGACCTCGACCGCTTGCTAAAACCAGCTGCATCAATTATTGCTCCGCAGCAACTAGCAAATCCTTCATCCCTAACTCTAGACCACCTATTTAAACAAGCTCGCGATAATCCTGACCGTTTTTATCTTGTCGATGATTCTGCGCAATTCAATATTGGTTCTGAGTTAAATGCCAATATGACTCTGAGATTGGCAGCCAGTCAAAAGCTTCCGAATAATCTTTTGCTCTTATATGGATTAATCAAGAATACTGTTTTCCCTGATTTCGAGCTAAGTTTTTTGATGAATTGCCCGCAGTCCTGGTCTACCGCATTGGAAGTGGGCGCAGAATTGACTTATTCGCGCATTCCTTATCAGGTGCAACTGTATTATCAGTGGCTGTTTGAAGAACTACTCGCTTTCCCGTTTCCAAACGAATTGCCGGATATGCCGACCCCGGATTGCAAATCAGTATCGGCTATTTTGCCTATGATTGGCGAGATTGCAAAAGATTCTGTCTTTACGCCCAAGCCTGTTGATGTTGATGATAAGCGATTGATTCGTTTTGATTATGGTGAGGTCGAAGCGCCTGTACCGGAGCTACTAATTAAGGGATTGTTCAAGGGATTTTTAGAGCAGCAGAATTCTGAATTACTGCCATCATTGGTTCGTCATCGTGTACGTGCTTACCTCAAGGCTACACGCCAAACTGAGGTGAGTGAAGAGCGCATAGTATTAGCGAAAGGTGTATTTCCACTTCTTGGTTGTTTGATTTCTGCTTTAGCCAAAAAATTGGGCAGGCCGCCGGTGGTGGCACTACCTGCCGGCAGCTACGGACCAATTTATTCTCTTGTCACCTATCATGGCGGCGTGCCGCTTTTGATAGATACAAATATGAAAGACGGCTTTCTGATTGATAAGAAGGCGCTCGATAAACTCGATACGAAGCCTGATTTACTCTGGCTGACTCAACCTAATAATCCGTCCGGCTTGTTCTTTGATTCTGCTGCAATCGAAAAATTGTACAAGACATGCAGTGAGCGAGGAATTTATTTGCTCGCGGATGAAATTTTCTTCTTGCTGAGTGATTATCGTCTCGGCGAGTGGACGCCACCATATCTGAGTTTTTTACCGCAGATAAAAGACGACGGCGGGAAATATTTATTTGTTACTGACGGATTGTCCAAAGCTTTTGCGGCCGGTGGCATGAGAGCAGGCTTCATGGTATGCCCTGATCGTCTGTGGGCAACCGAAATTCAGTCGATGCTTCCCCTTCCGCCGCGCTCGACTCTGCGTGCCTGGGATAGTCTTTATTCGGCATTTTTAGAAGAGTCGCCGCATTTGCTTGTCGATGTGAAACAAGAACTGCGTGGATTGAAAGAATATCTTCTCAACTTACGAAGAGACCTCAGTCAACGAAGAGAAAAGCTCCTGACTTTGTTTAAGGAGCATGATATCGATGACAAGCTCGATACGCCTTATCGTGGCGGGATTTTCAT
Source organism: Candidatus Melainabacteria bacterium (assembly GCA_014380105.1). Taxonomy (GTDB): domain Bacteria; phylum Cyanobacteriota; class Vampirovibrionia; order Obscuribacterales; family Obscuribacteraceae; genus QKMZ01. The sequence continues at coordinate 751 of JACMKL010000434.1, read as the reverse complement.
GATGGCAAAACTTTCGGATCAGAGAGAACAACTGGCAAAAGAAAAACATCTACTTATAAATGATGATGAATGGTCGCGGACACCAGAGTGGAGTCGCATTAGTTTTAGTGTGCCACGAGAAAGATTCGATGAAGCTTTTGACAGGCTAAGCACATATCTCGCATCGCATCGGAAAGTGAAAAGGTAATCTGATGCCGTATCACGCTGAAATTAGCAGGACCAACCCGTCTTGTTTTCTGTTCCTTATAGACCAATCAGGCTCTATGCAAGACCCCTTCGGCTCCTCAACTTCGAAGCGGACTAAGGCTGAGAGTTTGGCAGACGCCATCAACAAGCTGTTGCAGAATCTCGTACTCAAATGCGCAAAGTCCGAAGGCATTCGCGATTATTATCATGTTGGTGTAATTGGTTATGGCAGCCGCGGAGTGGGCTCGGCCTTTTCTGGAAATCTCAAAGGCAAAGAACTGGTGCCAGTAAGTGAGATAGGCAACAATCCCACTCGCGTTGAAGAAAGAATTCAAAAAATTGATGATGGTGCCGGAAGCCTAATTGAAAAGAAAGTGAAATTTCCGATTTGGTTTGATGCCGTTGGTGAAGGCGGTACACCTATGTGTACGGCATTTCTCCTGGCAACGCGCGTGCTCATGAAATGGTTGTCTGACCATCCAAATTGTTTCCCACCAATTGTGATTAATATCTCTGACGGTGAATCTTCTGACTCAGATCCGTTTCAAGCCGCACACGACCTGAT
>JACMKL010000433.1 GCA_014380105.1 Candidatus Melainabacteria bacterium | reverse complement strand
CGACCACCTGCTGCCATCTCCAGGCGAGTAATCTTGTCTTGCTCGGCCTTTATTTGATTTTCAGCCTTACGCAATTCGTCTTGCGCTTCTGTTGCGCCTCTTTCAATGGCAAGCTCTTTTGCTTTTAATGCCTGTGCACGAATCAGCTCAAGAGTGCCCGGTGGTAAATTGGTGGCACCAGATGTATTTGAAGCACGCTGAGGTGTCTCGGCAGAATATGCATCCACAGATAAGCTGAGAATTAAAAGTGCAAAAACAATGAAAGATTTCCACATAGCTAACTCTTGATGTGGTGAGGTCCTTCTTTGCCGTCCGCGTCTATAATTCGCTTGACTCGTTCGAGTTCGCGCTGTAAATCTTCGAACAGAATTTGTTCGCTTTCACTGCCCTGACCTTTCAATTCGAAAGTAGAAATTTCGCGATAGAGCTTATCAATAGACAAAATAATTTCAGAGCAATCAGTGTACAAATCCTCTTGCTCGCACAATTTTACTGACAGACTGATCATATCTGTGCGCAATTTTGCAATTCGCTGACTGGCACTCATATGCTGAATCGGAGTTGCTGAAATATATGGTTTTGGACTATTGGAGACCACTTTCGGTCTTGGCACATTCGGAAGTTGCGTTTTAAGAGGAGTGTCCATGTGTGCGTTTTTGTTTTTTAAGTTTGCTTTGCGGCGCTCTACTTCAGCCTGTATTTCATCAGGATGGATTTTATTGACCAGCAACGGTCCCTCACAGATAGCCCGCCATGGCGCACCAGCCATCGCCTGTCTGACTATCACCTCAAAAACTTGAGCCCTAACGCCACTGGTATATGAGCTGGTGTCAAACTGATTTACTTTTGCCTCAAACTGCACAATATTACTAGGACCATCCCAGGCCTGCTCTTGAGCTTTTCCGCAATTGGGACAAAAAGCCCAATCTGATTCAACTTTGCCTTTGCATTGTAGACATTGCATATTCGTTTACCGCCGGCAGTAAACGCATTATTCCCGCGTTGTCTAACAGCCACACTGCCAGGCAATGAGGTTTTTCTAAGCTTCAGCAGTCAGCTCGCCTGGAGTTTTCTCGAACTGAGCCTTAATCAGGCGATTGTAGACGCCATCATGGACAAGCAACTCGTCGTGAGTGCCTGACTCCACAATGTCTCCATCTTGAAGAACAAGAATTCGATTAGCGTGACGAACAGTCGACAATCGGTGCGCGATCACTACGACTGTACGACCCTGCATAAGGTTATTGAGCGCCGCCTGCACCATTTTCTCAGATTCGTTATCGAGCGAACTTGTCGCTTCATCCAGAATCAAAATCGGAGCATTCTTCAGGAAAGCGCGGGCAATAGCCAGACGCTGCTGCTGCCCACCGGATAAGCGCACACCGCGCTCACCAATCTGGGTGTCATAGCCTTGAGGAAGGTCTAAGATGAAGTCGTGACAATAAGCTTCTCTGGCAGCCTGATAAATTTCTTCCTTGGTGGCGTCCGTGCGACCGAGCAAAATGTTTTCTTCAACACTGGTATTGAACAGAAAATTGTCTTGGGTGACAACAGCAATCTGCGAACGCAGTGATGCCAGAGAATAATCTTTGATATTTATGCCATCGATAGAAATAGCACCGGCTGTGATATCAAAAAATCTCGGCACTAAATTGGCGAGCGTAGATTTGCCAGATCCGGAAAGCCCAACAAGAGCGACCATCTGACCAGGAGGAATCGCAATATCGATGTTATTCAATACCATCTGATTAGTATTTGGATACTGGAAGAATACTTTGTCAAAATTGATTTGATGGGGAATTCGTTTGAGCTCTTTCGGTTGAGGAGATTCCACAATTTCTGGTACGCGGTCGAGAATTTCAAATACTCTGGACGCTGCAGCCAATGCCGGTTGTATCACACCATTGATGCGACCAATATTCTTGATTGGCGAATAAATTAAAAGTAGCGCAATCACAAACGAAGTGAGCGATCCAAGAGTCATATGATGATGAATGACCTGATAGCCGGCAACCCACATGACGGCAGCAATTCCGCTGGCGCCAATGAAAGCCAGAATCGGAGATAACATCGCTTCCTGGCGAGCTGCTTTGACTGTATTGTCGAAAAAGCTTTGATTGTTCTTGGCGAATTTTTCGGTCTGAAACCCTTCGAGGTTGAACGATTGGACAATTTTGGCGCCTTGAATAGACTCAGACAAAACCGAGACCAAGTCACCAATTGCTTCCTGACTATTTCTCGATGATTTACGAATTTTGCGTCCGAGTATTCCAACTGGAAGAACAATGCATGAAAGAATACTGAGCGCGATTATTGCCAGCCAGAAGCTCTGCATGATGATTACGACAGCTAAGGAAGTCAGCGTAATCATGCGACTGATCATTGATTGAAACGTTTGTGAAATGGCGTTTTCAATCACTCCGATGTCATTGATCATGCGACCAATCAAAACACCTGAAGATTGGCTTTGAAAATACAACAATGGTTGTTTTTCCAGTTTGCTGAATAATTCATTGCGCAAATCGCGAATGGCAGCGGCTCCGACAAATCGTATGCAATAAGATTCGAGAAAACGGAAAATACCCTGGGAGGTCGCGATAACAAGCACAGCTAGAGGTACGAAATAAATTAGATTCTCGTGTTTTTCAACGATAATCTTTTGCAGTCCCTGTCCTGCCAGCCAGGCGATGGCACCATCCATAGCACCAGAAGGAACAGCCGCAATTAGTCCGAGAACAAACATGACCCAATACGGTTTTACATATTTGATCAGACGTATATAAATTTGTGTTTGCGATTCTTCGCCGGCTTTAACATTTTTTACGGGCACCACTGCTGGCTTTGCCTCGGCAGCTTCGAGCGGGTTTTGAGACACATTAGCGATCTCAGGAACGCTAATGTCCTCGGCCGCAGGCTTGGGCTCAATATTCAACTTGCTTTCTGTGGTGTTTGGCACCCGATGATCTCCAATATTTCCAACGCCGCGTTTCGCGAGAAGTCGCCTTGCCCGAGGGCATCGCGCAGAGTTATCAGTTCTGCGCTGATCTCGTGCCGCAGCGCAGGGACATCTAATAAGTCCAGAGTGTATTTTACGAGTTTTTCCGCTCGACAATCTAGTTGAATTAGTTCAGGAACAAGGCTGTGACCGGCTAAAAGGTTGGGCCAGGACACGTGTTTAACCCTTTTAAAGAAAAGTACAAGAAAGTAACTGAGCCAATCTCCGCGATAAAAAACTAGCATTGGCGCCCGGCACAAGGTTGTTTCAAGAGTGGTCGTGCCAGACTTCGCCCAGACTAGGTCAGCGATTTTAAGTAATTTGTAATTCTCACTGGCAGGCACAAGCAGCACTCCTCTCTCTAAATTGTTTTCGAGATGGAGCTTTTGCATTTGCTCTGAAATCAGTTCGGCTGTTCGCTCGCTCGATTGCGAGATCACAAATTGTACGTCCGGTCGAAGCTGTTTCACCCACTTAATAGCGTCCGAGACTACAGGCATATGGTCAGAGATTTCCTGCTTACGACTGCCAGGGAAAACAGAGACGAAAGGCTTACTGGGGTCCAATCCCAACGCTTGAAGAACATCTTCGCGCTTATCTTTTTCATCCCATTGTTCAGGATCAGCCATCAGTGGGTGCCCTACAAACTTAGCTGGGATGCCCTTTCGCAAATATATCCCTTCTTCAAATGGGAAAATGACAAGCATTTTAGTGATATTGCGCGCCAGTTTAATCAGACGGCGTGGGCGTGAAGCCCAGACTTGAGGAGAGATGAAGTAGACGATAGGCAAGGATTTATAGAGTTTTCGGACTGCTTCTGAAAAATTGATATTAAAGCCGCCAAAGTCCGCTAGAAGAACGCATTCGGGCTTTCGCGCCGCTATTTCTTTAAGCATCACTTTGCGCATTCTATTGAGCAGGGG
>JACMKL010000432.1 GCA_014380105.1 Candidatus Melainabacteria bacterium | reverse complement strand
CGTGCTTGACGAGGATTGCGAGGATCTTCCCTCGATTCGCGCGGAGCGCGGACCCGGAAATCGCAGTTGGGTTCGATCCAGCACTCGGACAATTCTGGAAAAACTGTTTTCCGATCCTGAAATTCGCCAAGCCAAGGGACTCTTCATCACACCGTTCAAAGCTCAGGCGAAAAACATCGCCAGTTATTATGCCGAGAATTTGGTTGATTCTGAGGAGTTGAGAGTCAAGTATTTTTCGATTATCGAGCGCGAATATCAAATGACGAAGACTGCAATATTGCAAATTTCTCAACAAGACGAGCTCCTGGACGAAACACTTTATTTACGCAAATCGATTGAACTTCGCAATCCTTATGTTGACCCTCTAAGCTATCTGCAGGTTCAATTCCTGAAAAAAGTTCGTGCTCAGGGTGACGACGAAAGAAAGTCACTACTGGATTACGTACTAATGAGCATTACCGGTGTTGCTTCAGGTTTGCAGAGTACCGGTTAAGAGGAAAATCGTATGCCTGATCTTTCGCCTTCAGTTAAAGCAAAGCAACTGAAATCATTGCTACTCGAGAAAGCGAAGCGATGTATTCACGAACCAAGTGGGCTTCTCAATTTTCGCTTTGTCACCCCTTCTTATGATGTTGATGCAGGCGCCGACGACAAAAGCGCAGTGTCAGATCGCTCTACTACCGGTCACTATTTGCAAATGTATGACTGGGATGCCTGCTTCTTTTCGCAGGCTTCGATTCATGCCGGTATCGAAAATCTTGCCACTGATGTTGTTGCAAATTTTCTAAATCTTGCTGAAGCTGACGGATACATTCCGCGCACTGTTTCTCCAAACAGAATTTGGGACAACGGTGACCACTGCAAGCCATTCTTAGCTCAAACTTTGCTCTTCTCGATTGAGCATTCCAAATCCAAGAATGCAGTAATTGACCCGCGCTACCTGCACGGACTCGACTGCTATCTGAAATATTTTGACTCACAGCGCAAACACACAAGCGGTTTATATCACTGGCGAAACGTGCTTGAGAGTGGCGTTGACGACAATCTTGCCCTCCTGTATCCGCTTGAAGCCGCTAAAGGTGAAAATGATGATATTGCCAATTTCCCCGACACCAGGCTACTTGCAGCTGATCTGAATGCGTACCTTGTGGCAGAATTCCGGGCGATGGCTGATCTTGCTCAACGCGCCAAAGACGTAATTATGTATGCGATTTATGAGAAAAAGGCGCAGACGCTTGCGGCTAAGATTGAAGAATTGCTCTGGAATGAAGAATCAGGCATGTACTTCAATTACGATCCAATCACTAAAAGGCAGTGTCCAATTAAAGCCTGGACAGGATTGGCACCGGCATTAATGGGTGTTTGCGACAAGAATCGCATGGAGACTGTGTTTGAGAAAAACATGTTGTCTCCCGAACATTTTCTACGCGCCGCTGGAATTAGCAGTGTCGCCCATTCGGAGCCACTCTATAATCAGGCAAAGCGGGGACTTTATGGTCGCGTGATTTGTTCTAACTGGCAGGGACCAATGTGGGTGCTTCCAAATGGGCTTGCTGTTCGAGCGTTGTTGCGAGAAAAAATGGAGAAAGAGGCGCGTCAGGTCGCTGAGCGCGTGGTCGATACGCTGACCAAAGGTCTGGATAAGTACGGCACCCTTTACGAAAACTATCATGCCGACACTCAAGAGCCGTTGTTTGCTCCTCAGTTTATGAGCTGGAACAGTTTGTGCCTGGAGATGCTTGCAAACCTTGAATAACCGGGGTTAAACAGCCCACCGATGTAGCCCCCTCTTGTCTACTGGCCCTATTTCATGTTTATATGGGGGGAATAAGACCGTTCGAGGTAATTTTGCCAAACAGAGCACACCGTTTTTTGAATTATGCGTTATTGCTCTTACTTGTGATGGCGTGGACTTCCTTCGACATAAATTCGTCAGGGGCGTCTGCTAATACCTTGAAAGGCAGGGCCGTTAAGGGCAAAGCCGCGGCAGCAAAGAAACCGGTTAAATATCCGCCGGAATTTGTAGCTGCGGTGAGGCAGGTCTTCACGAAAGAGTACAAAACGGCTTTTGACACTTTCGATCGATTGGACAAAAACGGCTATTGCACAGACAAAATCCACTATTACATGGCACTCTGTCTGCATAATTTGAACCAGACTCAAGCTGCCGCGCAACATTATCAGGTCGTATATAACTTTTCCAAAGATAAGCAATTGAAGTATTTGGCGGCTGTCGGATATGGACAGGTTGCGAAATATGCCAACAATCGAACTTATTCGGGACAGGGCAATTTGTTTGCGAAAGTCACCGATGGTCCTGCTGCAGGCAATCCCTGGAGCGGAGGAAGTAGCGGGGGCGGCGGGGCAGCTGCATGCAGCCCGCGTGGTTGACGGTGATCATTTAGGGCGGCAGGTTGCCGCCCCTTTTTTTGTCTAGATTTAGAAGCCCTTATCGGATGACTAAATTGCCCACAATATTGGTGTGTGCGAATCATTACATGGAGCTTGATTTTATTTCTGAATACAATGAGCTCTGCGCGGTAGGAATTGCGACACATGCATCTG
>JACMKL010000431.1 GCA_014380105.1 Candidatus Melainabacteria bacterium | reverse complement strand
TGAATACAGTTTTTTCTGTTGAAAATGAACTCCCCTGTCCTGTGGAAATTGTAATTTCGTGTTTAGCTTTTCGAGAAATATAAACCCAAAATCCGCAGTCTTCAGCTACTGTGAGATGCGGAAAGAACGGTGCCACATCTGGACGACTATGCCAAAATTCAATTGGAGCAGTATGTCCATCTATTGTGATTGTCGGATTATCTAATTTCCCATCTTCGGAAAACATCCATCCCTGAACTGCTATTCCATGATCATCGGACCAAGTGAGGTCAATGGCGTAGCGAATCTTTGCTGATTCAGTAGTAACAGTTGGCAGCCCTACTGCTGCGACCGTGGAGTCGCTTTTAGTATCAGTTTTGCAGACTGTCTCTTGTTGATTATTTTCTTCTGAAAGGAAAGCTTTAGATAAGTCAGCGTGAGTACGACTCTCATCCAAGATATCTTTCTCTGCAGTGCTGGCGAATTCCGAAAGTACTTTTTCAAAATTCATCAGAGCATTTTCGTGCAATCCTTCTTGGAAATAGCTAATTCCGATCTGGTCCCAGCATTTAGCAAGCAATGCGTCGGAAGGTCTTATATCGTCAGTTTTAGCGTCAAGAACTGTATTGAAGCAATCTCTGGCATCGCTTCTATTTTCTGATAGCAGGTGAGCAAAACCTTCGTGAAATTTTGCATTCCACAATATGTCCGCTGGTTCTTCAAGAAATGCAGGCTCTAGTTTTAACATTATTGATGCTACTTTGAAGGTGCCGCGAAATACATCCAGCGCCTCCGCAGGCTTGTTAATGCGAATTAGATGCATGCCCTTGCAGTACAGAATTCCACATATGCAGAATGGTAAAACCGCTCCGAATTCATCCAGTGAATTGCAACCTTCAGCGTGGGTAATTATCGAATCAATCCTATTGAGATCGGTTTTAAAATGCTCAATGAGTATTTTCTCGCATGATCGAAGAGCTATACTTGATTCTTCAGAGTCACCGCTGTTTACATGCTCCTTAAACGAGCGATAAAGCGCGCCCAAATTTAGGCTTTTTGACTTATCGTTGATTGCCAGTGAAGTTAGATATTCCAGATACGGCTTTTGGAAATCTCTTTTTTCATCGACACTTATCTCTGCGTCGCTGGCGTATGCGAAAAGTCGGCGTGGTTCTTTCACCAACTTAATATGGCTAAACCCGGCTTGACGTAGAAGCATCTCCAAAGATTTTTCCGAGAATAGAATTACGTGAAAACCAGGGGATAGTGCAGCCAGGAGTGAAATAAACGGACTAGACTTATCGATTGAATCCGCATCCGGCGTGGTCAAGATCAAGACACCGTCCCTGCTCATACGCTCGCGGAGTGAATTTATAAAAGCCAGGGGATTTTCGACGTGTTCTACAACTTCGCTTGCATAGACAATGTCAAATTTTCTAGATTCTAGAGCGTCCAAATTATCTGTGTCTGCCGTCAGAATGAAATCTCCAAATAGCTTCCTGCCCTCAGTCGCGGATGGCGAAGGATCAATTCCGATTACATTCCATTTTAGAATCTTTTCAGCGAAATTAGCCAGGAAACCCACGCCACAACCAATTTCCAGCAACGATGGTTTTTTCTCTGAAACCGAGAGATAGTGGAGCGTGCGAATCATAGAGTCGATTCCGGCTCCCAGTTCAATAGCGAAGCGGGCACTGAAGCCACTTCCACTCTGGTTGGAATACTCTGCTTCTCTAACTGGATAATAAAAATGGCTGCCGCATGCCAGACACTTAAACAAGTCCAGCGTTGGATGCGGTTTTAAGTGACTTGTAACATCTAAGACTTTTGGTTTTGCACTTTTGTCTCTGCAAACCGGACAGTCCATTTTGTCAAGCGACTGTGTATTACCCCAGCCAACTTTGAATTCCGTTTTCGAGAGACCCTCGGACGTCGACGCAGATTTCATTCACAAACTCCGTCTCGTTGATTTGTTCTAGTCTCGAACCATTTTTTACTAGTAGAAAAGAATAGCACAGCGAGTAGCTTTACCTGTGATTTTGGTCTCGTTTGTATTCCGTGACCGACAAAACTGCAATATGCACAATTCCACAGTGAACGATTTCAAATTCACGAGTATGTTTTTGCTAATGCTCAGGAGATTAGAGATGGCTCACTTCGAACACGTGCGTGGCAATTTTATTTTCTTACTTGAGTCCGCATTCCGTGAGGTCGTAGAAGACAGAGACTTGCGAATTTTTCAAATGCGCTTTGGTTTGAGCCACGACGGAAAGAGAGATCTAAATTCTATTGGTCGTCGATTCAGGCTGAGTGATAGAGACACCAATCGGATTCTCGTTCTTGGAATAAAACGGATGATCAGGCGCGGCAATAGTGAACTCTTGAAAGAAGAAAGTAGTGCATGCGTGCAAATTCTCAGCTATCTACGAAATCAAATCGGCCCTTTTAGAGACTTGCACATAAAGAACCTTGTCGATTTCTGTGAGGAAGAGCTCTCGCACCTTTTGATTAACGCTCAAGCGATTCGCCTGATTGCATCACTCACGTACAAAGAAGAGTTGGTCGAAATGGTCGTAGAAAAGGCAACTGCAGAGTGGCGTCATAGGTATTGGGAATGGTGCAATACCCCTGAAGACAGCATACTCAAAGGGCAATTAAAAAGAAGTTTTCAAAATCTTCAGACACACATTATTTGGAATGATTCGGATTCTTCCATTGGAGCAGATGCACATCCTGTACCAATTTTCGCTACTCGCGGCGTAAATCCCGATTTTGATAGGGCTGGATCATTTTTCAGTCGCAAACTGAAACGAGATGTCGAATATGAATCTCACAATGAACTGCGGTTTTTTTCTCAACTGGAGAATGCTGAAGAAGTTGTCTCATATCAGGAACAGCCATTTAGAATTCCTTATTTCTTCAATTCTAAAAAGCGCATTTATCATCCCGATATTGTTGTTACACTGAAAGACCGTCGCGTGTTTATGGTAGAAGTTAAGCCATGTCATCTAATGTATGAAGATCAGAATTTTGAAAAATGGATAGCACTAAAGGAATTCTGCAGGCAAAAGGGATGGGGCGCTTTGATGACTGACAGTACACGCGCAGCGCAGGAAGTTCAGCTTTCGAGGCTAAACTTTTATTGGTGAAAAGGAAATGACCAAGGTTATTAACTTTGATCGTAAGAAAATACGAGATACTGGCGTCGCCGTGTTCGCAGCGATTGGCTTACTGTCAGTTTTGTTAGTCTTTTTTAGCTTCATCCCAGGTTACTGGGTTTGCGACATTTTTGCTCTATTTAGACTTTTTTTCTTATTAGTTTTGATTGTTTGTATTTTCGTCCTGACACTTCTACAATCCCGCATTTTTGACCTAATTTGTGTGACTGG
>JACMKL010000430.1 GCA_014380105.1 Candidatus Melainabacteria bacterium | reverse complement strand
GGATTGGCAATAATTTTCCGTTCGTTGACACCGAGCAATTTCTTACGAAATCGCCTGAAGATGTGGTATCCAGACACAACTGTTCCGAAGAACAGACCGAGCACAACATAAGTCCAACCAGCACCATGCCAGACGCCGGCTACTAAGAACGTAATGAAAATATTCAAAGATGTTCTGGGCAGGGACTTTCGCGCCCCACCGAGAGGACGAAAAAGGTAATCATTCAACCACTGCGAAAGGGTTATCTGCCAGCGTTGCCAGAACTCTGAATAATTACCAGCATTGGCCGGATGAGCAAAATTCTTGGGTAACTCGATATTGAACAGCAAGGAAACACCGCGAGCGATGTGCGTATAGCCCAGAAAATCAAAATATAGCTGGGCAGTAAATGCCATTGTTGCGACGTACGTCATCAATACCGTGACAGCTTTCGGATTGGCAAAAACGGGGTCAGCAACCAGAGCGCAGTTATTTGCAATGATGGTCTTAAAAGCATATCCGAGCACAATAAGCTCTAGACCTTGCGCGAAGCGATCCCATGAAGGAAGCCGAATTGAGTCTTTATACTGAGCCCACATCAAGTCAAATCGAATAATTGGTCCACAAATCAAATGTGGGAAATACATGATGTAGAAATTGTATATGAGCCAATTCGGTGCCGGCTTCATTCCACGATATACGTCGATCAAATAACTAATTGCTTCAAAAGTATAATAAGAAATTCCGAGAGGCAACAAAATCTCGAGATGCTGTGGCAGCGGGCTTGCAATACCCAACATTTTTGCAAACGTCGCCTGCGTATCGAGAAAGAAATTGAAATATTTGAAAAGGCCGAGCACTAACAGATTTGCGAAAATTGCGCCGAACAATAGATTTTTACGAAACGCTGGTGATGCACTTTGGTGAATCCACTTACTGCAGAAATAATCAATCGAAGTCGTAAGCAAAATCACCGCGATAAACGGAAAGCTCCAACTGGCATAGAATACGTAGCTTGCGATAAGCAAAATCAACCATCTAAGCTTTGATGGCACAACGGCGAAAATAAGCCAGGCAGCCAGCAAAAATACGACGAATTGTTCGCTTACGAAATTCAATTGGAGCGATTCTCCTGAGCAGATTTTACAGGCAAGAGAGTTTCTACCTTATCTACTAATTTCTCTGATATTTGGATTGCACCACGTACATTAAGGTGGTCTGCATCAACAAATAAGCTTTTGTCGTCGACCTTGTTCATGTCCCATACAAGAGTGTCCTTGCCGTCGTCAAAGCTCCTCAATTTTGCTACCAGCTGTGCATCGGTGATGTTCAGCGACTCTGCAGATAAGCGCCTAAATTCCGGACTGGTCGGAAGCCACAAAATGACCAGTGGAATTTTTTGCTCACGGCAATAATTGCCAACCGAATCGATAATTCTATAATCTAACTCTTGCTGCTTCTGCTCGTCGAAGAAAGTCATTTTTTTCAAATAACCGATCCGACCTTGAGCAGACAATTTCGGATCCCCGAATGGACCCGGAGTGTGGTCTGGCACCCATCCGCCGACAGAACTAAGCTCGCGCACTTTATGGTCGAATTGAGGACGCAAGCCATTGTCAGAATCGAACAGAATCTGTGGCAACTTGGTTAGTAGCTCGCGTATGAATGCGCGATAATGCACCAAATAAGAGTGCTTTTCCAAGGCAAATAGTAATTCTTTTCTGACACTACTTCCTGGCTTATGCGAGATAATCCTTCCCGCATACGAACCCTTGAAAGCATCCGAATAATCATGACTGAATCTTTTGGATGCTTTTAAGGCGACCGGCACAAACTCGCAAATGACTGCGGTCGGTTTGTTTCCATTCTCAACTGCAGTCTTCAAAAGATGGAGGTTGTCCATCGGAAAACTGCCCATACTCGCCAGATTCCTAACATTGGCAAACTTTCCGCGCTCAAAGAGTCGACGTTCGATTAAGTCTGCATAAATGGCGCGACTGGTGTAAGAAGAGCCGAGAAAATAAACTGTGCCCGCACCATTCCAGGGTTTCTGCAAAGCCAAAGCATGCTTGATGTCAAACTCTCGTGAACTGAATTGAGCCGGGTGTGCAGCAACAACAATGAAACGAGCTATACCTTCCAGGACCCAAAAGAGCGATGCCAGCGCGACAATGCTCACCGCAACTTTTTTCGCCACAGCAAATGCCATTGCGCGCTTTTCAGCTTTAAGACGCGACTGCAATGTAATTGGATTTACTTCAAAAAGGTCGTCATCGACAAAGCTCAGCTCATGTCTTTCAGGCAAATCTGTTTTCATTTCACAGACTTAGCCTCGACAATCTTGCCACTGGATACAGTGCCAAAGATCTCTGGCATCGTTGTTCTAAAAGTTTTAGGGACAATAGCGGCGAGTGCCGGCGTGGGCTGCAACAAGCGAATAATCCAATCAGGATGTGCACTCGAGATGGATATTGCAGTGAAAATATGTACGAACGACCAAAATTTGAATTGATCTAACATTTGCAAAAATGTGAAATGATAAGGCCAGGCGCTGAGTGGCGACAGGTGCAACATCGTCATGAAACCAAGCACATTGTAAAAAACGTAGCTGATAACAGCCTTTGGCGACTTCCACATTTTAGTCATTGGATAGATGCCCCACAAAGTAATGTGATAAAGCACCACTTCGAAAACACCAATTTTGGTGAACATCGAAATGCCAACAATGACACAAGCCATAATTTCCAGAGAGCACAAGTCGATAAAAGTTTTTGTAGTGAGCGCCGGTCGTGCTTTTATTAGCGCGTACAGGAAAACAATTCCAGCAGCGGCTGCGAGAACGCAAACTGGCATATAAATAAACTGAAATCCAAAAAACACTTGCCGAACAGCGATTGCGTATAACAAGAGAGAAAAAACGCACGAGGCAGTCCGCAGCAAGCCTAAGCGATGCCAGAGCGGTCTGAGATTGGTGCGATGCAACAAATAAATTTCGTTAAAAACAAGGTGAAAGCCAAAAACAGCTCCCAACAAATTTAAATTGCCGCGGCTAAAAATTAAGGCAAAAATTGCCATAAATGCCAG
>JACMKL010000429.1 GCA_014380105.1 Candidatus Melainabacteria bacterium | reverse complement strand
GATGGGCTCCTGGACTCAGCTTACGAAGGCACAAATCATCTCATTCTGCAGTATTTGAAAAATGGTCAATCACAAATTGAAAAGCGTCCCTGGTCCAAACTAGAAAAGACAGAGATTTTGAAGTTGCCCTTCGACGGCACAGTCACTGATGTTCGCTGGGTGGAAGATGGCAACACTTACTTGCTTGGTGAAACATCTTACATTCATCCAGAAAAAGTTTTAAAATACTCACCGAAAAAACTTACCTCATCGCTTTTCATGCAGAGCGAGAGACCTGGCATTGGCAGGGGCTTTACGACCACTCTCGTCCAATACACTTCGAAAGATGGCACAATGATTCCGATGCAGCTTGTCCACAAAACTAATATTCAACTGGATGGAAATCAGCCTGTATTGCTGTATGCATATGGTGGATTCGGTCGCTCGCTCGCTCCAGAATATTCATACGATGTGATGAGTTGGCTTAAATTAGGTGGTGTGTACGCGGCACCGCTACTGCGCGGCGGGCAAGATTTAGGCTCTAAATGGCACACAGACGCCATTCTCGAGGGCAAAGAAAAAACCATAGAAGATATCGCGGGCGCAGCGCAGTGGTTGATTGCTAATTCCTGGACCAATTCTAAGAAGCTGGCGGTTTATGGTGGCAGTAATGGTGGCTTAATGGTTGCCGCTACTATGGTGCGCTACCCGCAATTGTTTGGGGCAGTAATTGTGATTAATGGGCTCTATGACATGCTGCGCTACCACCATTCAACAGTCGCCTGGACATGGCTTCCGGAATATGGCTCTGCCGAAAACAAAGCCCAATTTCAGTTTTTAAGAAAATACTCGCCTTTGCATAATCTGAAGCGCGGCGTAGAATATCCGCCTGTACTTATCTCGGCAGCACGGGGCGATGACCGCGTCTTGCCCTGGCATAGTTTCAAATTTGCATCCGCCTTGAAGGCTGCGCAAGGAAAGAAGGGTCTGGTGCTTTTACAGGTCGAGGAAGAAGCTGGTCACGCCTGGAGCCGCCCATCCGACCGGGTCAAGGACCAATTGCTGTTTCTCACCAATATGCTCAAGATGGAATTTTAGAGCGCACCATCCAGCTCTGATGCTCGCCGCAAATCTTTTAAGGCGGCAGGCATATTGCCTAATTTCTGATGAAGGCGAGCTCTCCAGCGATACCAATCGGAATAATCATTGTGCAATTCAAGCAGTTTGCTTATCTCCTTGATAGCAAGAGCGAATTTTCCAAGATTCTCAAGACATTGCGCCCTCTCTTCAATTGCTTCAGCCATATCGGGGTAACGGCCAAGCACACGGTCTGTCTGCTTGATTGCTTCGCTCCACTTTTTCTCTAACATGAGATTGCGAGTCAATTTTATGACATTGAGGGCTTCGCTTTTCGACGTACAACGTGTTGTCTTAGACTGCGATAAGACTACGAGTTTACGAGCATTAGTCGCACTCGCAATCATTCCCGATGCCTCCAAAACATTTGCCAGTCCTTCATTCGCTAGAAGTCTATCGCCATCGTTCGTAGCCAGAGAAGCGTATTTGCGGTAAAGGACAGCAGATTGATTATATTTTTTAGAGTGCTTCAGTAAGTCAGCCTTCAATGCAACAGCAAAAATATGATTTGGCATTATAGAAAGTATAGTATCAGTGTCGTCTATTGCACTATTGAAGCGAGACAACTGCTTATTCAGCTCCGCCCTGGCTATCAATGCTCGTATGTTTTTCGGGTGACTCATGAGAAAATCATTCACAACTCGCAGGGCCTTATCCTTCTCCAGGCGCTTCACCCAAATCAAATTCTGCGCAGAGACAACGTCAAAACTCTCAGGATCAAGTTTTTTTGCGCTTTCCAAAAGACGATCAACATTCTCTTCATTCCCCAAAGCAAACAAAATCTCGGCTTTAATCGCTCTTGAACGAGCGTCTAATGGATAGTCTTTCAAACATTTATCGACGATGCGCAAAGCTGTATTATTGCCCTTGTTCACACCAAGAACATACGCTACCGTAGCGGCTATATGAGGGTTCTTGGGCGCCTTGCGAGTGGCTGCATACGCAGCATCGATTGCCTGAGAATACCAGCCCATGACAGAAAAATTCAGTGCGTAACATTCAAGCACGAGCGCTGAATCAGAAAAGTTATTTTTACTGAAGTAGAGATTCTTGAGCGCGATGCGATCATCTACCGATAGCAGGTGCTGAGCATACTGGACACCTTCAGAGGTAGTGCTGGGAAATAGCTTGTGCGCACTTGCGCTCGGCGCGAAAAGAAAAGCGCTTTGCAGAGCAATACTTACCAGAGAAATTATTCCACTATTCAATAAATTCAACGTCTTCAAATCGCTCAACATGGAATGCTTACCAAGAATGTACTACCTTTGCCTAAACTACTGGTCACGGTAATTGAACCTGCGTGGGCTTCTACGATCGCCTTACATATTGCTAATCCTAATCCACTGCCTTTCTTCACATGCTCGTCATATACATCAACTTGTTTGTAGCGCTCGAATATCTGCTCAATCTTTTCAGCAGGAATACCACGGCCACTATCTTTCACCTCAAACAAAGCGACATTGTTTTTCACCATAAAATCAACGTAGATGGTTGAATTTTGATCAGAAAATTTGATTGCATTAGATAGCAGATTGGTAAAAACTCTTATCATTCGGGCCTCATCGCAGACGACTCGGTCGTCAGAAGCTTTTATTTCGATGGTTATTTGCTGTTTGCGCGCTGATTCTTCGACTAGCCCTGAAGCAGTCGCCAACATTTCTTTGACATCGATAGAGGCCTTCACCAAATCAAAAACACCAGACTCCAACTTCTCCATTTCAAGCAAATCATTTATGAGATGGATGATGTGGGTTACCGAGTTTTGAGCTCGCTCAATCCGAGTCGTTACACCATTCGGGATCTCACCCAACTTTCCTGAAGTGAGCACACCGAGTGTCAACTGAAGTGACGTAAGCGGTGATTTGACATCGTGCGAAATCATCGCGACAAAATCTCCCTTCATTCGCTCAAGCTGTTTTCTCGCGGTAATGTTATGGGCAACGCAGAATAATTTTTGCATATCATCTGACCAGAAAGCATTCCAGAGCATCTCTACTGCTTGCCCGTCTCGAGTTCTTAAGGTCAGTTCAAACGAGCCGCTTGAACCGCTTTTTATTGTTTCTTGTAGCAATTCAAAAGTGCGCGAAGTATCTGCTGAAGCGACAAGGGAAAGCAAGCTTTTGCCAAGTAAATCTTCGGAAGAGAGCTTGAGTAAACGTTCAAGGGCTGGATTTACTTGCGTAAAATGTCCAGTCGCATCAAGAGAGCAAATCACATCAACTGCATTTTCAATTATAGATTGCTCAGTGCGGCGCATCTCTCTGACTGCAGAATCAACGTTATGTAGAACCTTATCAAGGCTGGCGAAATCATCGGATCCGGCTACACGATACTTCAATTCGCGATCAAAACCAAGCGACATAATATTGTCCATCAATTGATTAAAGCGACGCCCTGTGCGTTTATCAAAGTAATAGACAGAGCCAATTAGCAAGATGATATTAAATGCTATGCCGCCAAAAATTATGTAGAGCACACGCTCTTTCAAAGCAATCTGCTGCTGTGCAGCGATATCTCTCTCTTCATCAAGCTTTCGCGACACCGTCTGTGACCAACCATTTATCTTGGCGATTGCTTTGCGCAAATGCACATACGCAACCATCGCATCAACACGGTCTTGCGAATCAACCGCTTGCCGACCCTTTTCGATTGATTTACGAAGCATTTGATAAATTCGCGAAAATTCGCGACTTTCGGCGCCAATCATTTTTTGCGCTTCCAGCTTTGAGGCTAGCGTTTTGCTCTGAATATCGATTGCCTCAATAGTATTCTCAAAGTTTTGGAGATCTTGTTTATCACGACTAACTCGAAAAATGACCTGGCTACCGGCTGAAGTCATCAATTGAGTGATAAACCGACTAACGTCACTAAGAATGTCAGAAACGCTTCTTTCACGCTTGTAGCAT
>JACMKL010000428.1 GCA_014380105.1 Candidatus Melainabacteria bacterium | reverse complement strand
CGCCTGATGCATTGAAGGTTTTGCCTACAAGAGTAAGCTCGACTGCAGAAGCGCACACGAAAAGGAAAGCCACCATTGCCATGAAGCAGGCTGTGATTTGCAGGACTCGTGTGGAAGTTCGCCACATGAATCAATTCCTCGTAACTCTTATTCCCATTCTACACACAGCTAGGTTACAGAAAGCTTTCATTTAGCTTGTGGAAGCGTTTCGCGCTATGCGAACTCACTTACTTTTCAGTTGTTCACGTTATCTATCGCAGCTAGCTGAACCAGTATTTTCAGTTTTACTGAGCTTTCGCGTGGGCTCGCGTAAATATTTAGCCAATAGACCTTGCTTGACATCAATATGCTTCCTGTAGGGTAAAGCTCTATCTTTTCTCTTTCAACTTCAGGAGCCCTCGGCAAAAACACAACCCGAAACGCAATCCAGCATTCGCTTTCGGTAATCGCCTCAAAAATCTTTGGGTCGATGATAGAAGCCGCTCCATCTGTACAACTAGCCTGCATCAACGCCCTGCTGCTGTTTCACAAGAACGCAACAGGAGTGGATGCACGCGTGAATCTTCGTTCAAATTACGAAAGGAAACCGCTATGAATGACCAACCAGTCTCTGCTCGGACGTACAACAACGTCGTAGTCCCCACGGGTGAAAAAGTCCTCTTCCAGGACGGCGACCCCGTCACCCCCAATCACCCGATCATCCCCTTCATCGAAGGCGATGGCATCGGTCCCGAAATTTCTGATGCCACCCGGCTCATCCTCGACAAAGCTGTCAGTCTCGCCTATGGCCCTGACCGCAGCATTGCCTGGCTCGAGATTTTCGCTGGCGACAAAGCCAAAGAAACCTTCGGCAAAGCGCTCCCGGACGACACCCTCGAAGCCATTCGTGACTTCGGCGTCGCCATCAAGGGACCGCTCGGAACACCCACCGGTGGCGGTATGCGCAGCCTCAACGTGACGCTTCGCCAGCACTTCGACCTCTATCGCTGCGTGCGTCCAGTGCGCTACTTCTCTGGTGTGCCCTCGGTCGTGAAGCGTCCGAAGGATCTCGACGTGGTCATTTTCCGCGAGAACACCGAAGACGTTTATGCCGGCATCGAGTTCAAGATGGGTTCGGAAGGCGCTGTGCGCTTGATCGAAGTCTTGAAGGAACTCGGCACAATCGTGCGCGATGACACCGGCATCGGCATCAAGATCCAGTCCAAGTTCGGTGCCCAGCGCATCGTGCGTGCGGCTCTGGATTACGCTGTCGCCCACGGGCGCACGGTCGTCACCATCGTCCATAAGGGCAACATCCAGAAATTCACCGAAGGTGCGTTTTTGGAATGGGGTCTGGAAGTGGCGCGCGACGAGTTTGGCGACAAGGTTGTGTTCGAAGACGACCTCTGGTCGAAGCACGGCGGGAATTTGCCGGAAGGCAAAATCCTGGTCAACAGCCGCATCGCCGACGCGATGTTCTTCGAGCTTCTGACCAAATCGTCGAAGTTCTCGGTGATTGCCACCATGAACCTCAACGGCGACTACCTGTCGGATGCCGCCGCCGCGCAGGTTGGTGGTCTCGGCATCGCTCCTGGAGCGAACATCGGAGACGCGTGCGCCATCTTCGAAGCGACTCATGGCACCGCGCCGGATATCGCTGGAAAGGGCATCGCCAACCCCTGCTCGCTTCTTCTGTCGGGCGTGATGATGCTCGAATACCTCGGCTGGAATGAAGCGGCAACCATTGCCGTGAAAGCGATCGAGAAAACCATCCGCGCCAAGACCGTCACCGGTGACCTGGCGCGTTTCATGACCAATGCCACAGCACTCGGCACCAGCGATTTCGCAAACGCAGTGGTCGGCAACATGAAAGCGCTCCCGAAGCGCCGTAAGCCCGTCAAAAGCGGCAAGTAACACTGTGGGCGAAGCGACCTGTGGTCGTTATCCCACGGATAACCACCCAAACCAGGTCGCCACATTCCCGTCGGGAGTTCCGCACAGAGCGGTTCTTCCGGCGCGGATTGGGTTGTCCTTCTCAGGAGCAAAAAATATGTCTATGTCAAAAACTCATGTGGAGAATCAACCGCCCGCGCCCGCACAGCAGCTTCTGCTCGTCGGTCGGTGGTATGCGGTAACAGTCGACCAGCAGAATGCGCTGGCTCAGACACTCGAAGAAGCAGGCCCCGGCAAGCTTATCTTCGTCATCACGGCAAGCGACCAGGGCGGAACCAAGCGGCACCCGCTGTTCGTCGAAGAGCGCAAGCAAGTAGTCGTTGGGCTCGCCAAGTCACTCGGTCGCGAATACGAAGTGCACGCGGTCGTCGACATCGCCGATTCGGTGAAGTGGACGGAGCACGTGCGTCACGTCATCGAAGACGAATCCGATGGCGCCACCAAGCTCGACCCTGCCAACACGCTGCTCATCTCGTCCAATCCGGATGTGCTGAAACGCTTTGCGGCGAGCGGCTATCGGGCTCTGAAAAGCTCGACTTCGGGCTCGATGCCGGTTGATTTGCTGGCGCTTGCCGCTCAGGGGAAAAACTGGCAGGAATTGGCGACGGCAGCCACGCGTGCGGTGTTTGAAGAACACAGCATTCCGGCGCGCATGGTCGAACTCTTCCAGGATGTTCTCCTCAACGACGACGGCGAACTGTCTCACGGTCGCGACTTCGCCGTCTACAGCCAGGGCATGGACGCCAGCCTGGCGGTGAAAATTCAGGATATCGTTCCGCACGTTCGTCCCGGCAAAATCGTGGACAAAGGTTGCGGTACCGGCACTCTCCTGATTCATCTCTCTGAGCTGTTTCCCAAGTCGTCAATCGTCGGCATGGACTTGTCTCGCGAGCTGCTGCACATGTCCGAAGGGCAGCACTATCCTAACCACAACGTGGTGGTAGTGAAGGGAAACATCATCCATCAGCGCTTCCCGGAAGGGTCGCTCTCGACGGTGATTTTCTCTTCGGTGATGCACGAAGTATATTCGTACAACAGCTACGATCGGGATCAGGTGCGCCTCGCGCTCACCAACACGCGCATCGAACTGGAGTCGCTCGGACGCATCATCATTCGTGACGGCATCAAGCCGCTCTACGCAGACCGGCTCGTCTGGCTGCGTTGCCGCGACATCGAACTGGAAGAGCGCTTCCGCAAATTCGCTCGCGAATTCAAAGGCAAGTCGGAAACCCCCGGCTTCACCTACGAAGAGCGAGTGCACGAAGGGGCAACCTGGTTCAAGATGAGCCTGCATGAGGCTGCGGAATTCCTCTCGAAGAAGGACTACGTCACCAACTGGGCGATGGAAGTCAACGAGGAGTTCGGCGTCTTCACTGTCGACGAATGGTCGAAGGAGCTTGTCGCCGCTGGCTATCGCGTCGTCAAATGCGAAAGCTACCTCAACCCGTGGATAGCTGAGCACCGTTACAACGACGTCGTTTGGCTGCACGCAGACGAAGATGGCAAGCCCGGAGAAGCACTTCCCTTCCCCGACACCACTGCCATGATCGTCGCTGAAGCGGTGTAATTAGCGAGCCAATCAGCGATAATCGAGTACGTAAAGCGAGTCGCGTAGAGCCTGGAAAACCAGCCCCTCTTCGCGATTTCGCCTTAGAACTTTCTATACTAATCTTTATAGTTAATCTGGAGTCGAGTTCTGGTTATTTTGAGTTTGTCTTGATCACATAAACGAATGGATACCATGCAAAATAGCGATCGACCTCTACTCGTTTCCACACACCATCGCCCCAATCATTTCCATACACATTGCTGTTTGCTGCCACCACACCACAGTGGGCATCACCGCCAGTATTTGGTTTGTCTGGAGTGGTTTTATAACCAAATATCAAATCGCCAGGTGAGGCAATTTTTCTGAGTAAATTCTGATCAACACCGTAAGCTTCGGATTTCTTGATTGATATCTCTTGCAAATTTAGAGGCGAATTCAGAAGTTGTTTGCGAATCACGACGACTGCAGCTGAGTGAGCATAATTACAGCCAGACTTTTTCAAAACGTTGCTAAGAGCCGCAGCGCATCCCAGTTTTCCATTTGCCAATCCATAACCCGTCCACATCTTTGATCCAACTGATGCTTCAGCAGTTTCTAAAATACGCGACCTTAAATCCGGGACAGGGCTCGGGGTATTCGTCTGAGACAGCACCGATACAGGTATCGCAAACGCAACGCCCAGGCACATCAATCGCGAAAAGAATTTCATTCCGTCATCATAACCAAAATGTCCTCTTGGAGCTGATTGATATTTACGCCAAGAGAATATAGAGCATCCAAAATTACTCTCGTTGGATCATCCAGAATGCCCAGGGCGAGATGCTCGGGACTGACTTTTTCTGACGAAAAATTATTGGCATGCACAGCTGCCAATTCAAAAATAAAATTGGCTTCTGCGCTATTTGGAATTTGCTCGCCAATCAATTCGGCACCACTTCCAAGAATGCGATCAAGAGCAATTCGCAAATCAGACCGGTTGACGCGCATCGCAGCGAAGCAATCAAATGTGATGCCCCTCAATGCCAACACGCCCAAAAGAATCTGTTCCACCCCAAGGACGCTTATTCCCATGCGCCTGCATTCGTCATGCGCAAACATAATCGCTTTCACTGCATCATCATCAAAATCGAGAAATTCGCCGTCACCGGAGAGGCGTACTAGTTGAGATTCGGTGGGGGCAATCGAACTTTCAATTGCATCATCTCCAACAAAACCGGCAGTACCTTCGATGGCGGAAATGACTTCACGTCGAAGCAATTGACGATTGACCCCAGAGTTATTCAACAATTCTATTGCACTGCTTTTGCTGCTTTGCAGCAGCGCCAAGAGCAAGTGTTCTGGACAGACGACCTTGGCGCCTAAACTTTCAACAACATCCCAAGACAATTCAAGAATCCTAGTCGCGCTCTGATTTAACGGCAATGCTTGTATTTCGTTTTTTCCCGATTGAGGAGAAATATTTTCAACCTGGGCGCGCACGACTTCTGGGGACAGACCGCATCCTAGAAGTATGGAACGAACAATAGTGTCCTGCTCTGCCAGTAAGGCAAGAAGTATATGTTCCGAACCAACAGTCGAATGCCTCATTGTTAGCGCTTCTTCTTGCGCCAACATGAAAATATTGATTGCTTCGTCTGTTAGCTTATCGAACATTCCACCTATTTTAAGCCGATGGCGGTCTTAAAACAGAGGTGTTGCGGCGCATGCAGAGTGTTTTGAAAACGACTTACACATTCGAAAACATGGTGCATGCTTATACGACTACATGAGTGAATAAAACAGGTTTGCGTCCTTGAGACGCTCGTCTTCAAGCCAGTACCTGGCATGAATAGGTCCCCTTCGGGGGTGATTTTAAGTTTATTTTAACGATGCTACAATTGCGACAAGGTTTGTTTACTGGGCAATCACCTTTCTCGCATAAAGTTAGCGGGTATTTTTACACTGAAGGGTCAAAAGAAATTCGTATGAAAATTCGAGACTTTACAGGCGTCAATGGATTCCAAAAGAAGCGAGCGCGGAGGAGCAATACCGGCAGTCTAATTGTTTTGGCGCTAGCTTTCCTGATGGTATTAGTGCTCATACTTTTCTTCGCCTTATCGTACGTTCGCACACTGGGTGCGAGTAGCGAGCAGAAGACTGCAATCGAGTCTGCGGCATTGACTGCTGCGCGCGACATGAGCCAAATTGTTGTAGATACAAAAGAGTTCGGCTTGGTTGGTTTATCTGATTCCGCACCTGCGCAGACAATAGCAGCGGCTGACAATTGGTTCGTGCCTGTACGCAGTATCAATGACATTTTTGCTACGCAGAGATTGGACCTCCTACTAGCCACAAACATGGGAGATCCATTTCTTGAAGAATTGGTTATGCAGGATAGGACCGCTGCTATCAAAGCCTTAGGTCAACTCGTAACGACTTTACAAGATGCAATTCTGCCCGGTGGCTTCGGTTACAACGCCAAAGGCGTCAAAGTTTTTCCGTATCAGTCAGCGGAAAATTCATACAAGGAAAACCAAGTCAGAATGACCGGAGGCTCTAAGTATGTGGCTGGTTCTCTAAAATTGAGTCTTGGCTGTGTAGATGGAGGCGTCGGCACAGCAGTCTTGACTCCTCAGCCTGCCGGTATGGGTCAGGTCTCCAGCGATCAAATGATCAGTGGTTACTATAAATCCGAGAAGAATATCAAGGTAGGTGCTGTCGACTTTGTTTTTGGTTCGATTGGAAAAAATATTTCTCTAGTCAATCCGTCCATGTTCAAAGAGACTATCCCTGGCCTTCCATATAATGTGCCGGCGGTAGTAAAAGCTGAAGCTGATCAGATTATTTACGATAATCATAACAAGGCGGGCAGTCTTGTTCATGCGATAGCTGCCGCTCAGACAGCATCCAACACAAATCCTAAACCATCGCCGGGGACACTAACAGTCAGTTTTCCGGATGGGAAAGTGCCAGAAATAGTTGATGGTAAAAGTCTATTTTCCTGGGACAAAATGACGGGAAAGAAAATGGACATTTTAGCGTCAAACAATGGGGACTTTCCTGTCAGTTCAGGAGCAACAATTGGTTCGTCGATTTACCCACAGCCGTCCTGGAGCAAAGTGCCGCCAGAGCCAAGCGAAGTGTGCAAGCTGGCCATTTATGACTGGCTCAGGCAATGCGGTTCTCGCGTCAGCATTCAGTCATTTGAGACTGACTTTCTGAACAAGGCTTTACCATACGCCAATAAAACCGTCATTTGGAAAGCGAAAGATCCAAAAACATTCGATCCGGTCGCCATAGGTCCAGTTCCGGAGGGTGTCATGTATGTTTTCAAGCTTGAGCCCAGTGGCGTGTTTAGTCTGAAATCGAAAGTCATAAAACCTTTTCCATTGACTGTCGCTGGCAGCGGACAGCTGTATGCCGAGATGCTCGAAGGAGAGACGATCGATAGCAGCGTCCCCATATGGAAGCACGAAAAAATTGCACTCAATATTCTTATCGACAAAGGCAATCCGGGTAAGGGATATGAGAAAAAGGAGACTGATATTGAAGGTACCGATAAATACGATTTATATGTCAGAGACTTTGTTCGGCAGCCAGGTCTGAAAGATGGTGGCATTCATGCTGGCGAACCAATGGAAAACCCCAATGTATCAAAAATTTTTGACAAGCCTCTAAGGACGAATGTGCAGCTATCCAAGCCACAGCCAAATGCAATCGGTTATCTGCTTGACCGATCTACCGATAGCGCTTGCGGTCCTGACTATGGTGATGGAGGGATTGGGGCTAAACCGAAAGGTAAGGGGTCACCACCTACGGTGACACAGCAATCGGATTTCGGAGGAAATCTTGACCCGCCAGCGCCCTACACTTATTTTCCTCTCGGCCCCGCCGGAGGAGCAATGCGCTCGAGCTATACCAAGCCATGTGTTGCTGTCGATATCAGATTTCGTAGGCAGATTAAAGTCGGCGAACTGAAGGTGTTACTTGGAGATAGCGATATTGGTTATGTAGGTGAAATGCTTCCCTAGTGCATGCAAAAAAGATGGCTGCGATCTGCAGAACATTCGACAGCCATCGCCATTGCATTCTGCACAGGAAAAGTTGATATCATTTCAAAACATAGCCTGAGCAATTTAAGGAGAGAAATTGATGAAGAATAGCCGAGTTACAGCCTTGTCGGTAGGGTTTGTATTGTTGCTGTTCAATTCGCATTCCTCGTGCTTAGGGGCTGAAGATATTTCCGCACAACTCTCCAGCGCTGTGGAGAATTCCAAAATTCTTCCTCCGGGTGTCAAGTTCACAGTTCGTATGGAGGGCGACAAAGTTACGGTTTCAACTTTTCAAAATGCTAAAGCAAACGATAACGACTGCAAGATCGATGCAGTTTTGCTGGCTAGAGCCGTAATGGTTGCATCTAAGAATCAAGTAAGACGCGTGACTGCATATTTCTACGGGAAGGATTTATCTAAGTATCGTGAAGTTTCGGTGACGCAGGGAGACGTAACTGCCTATGGAATCGGAAAATCAAGCCAGGAAGTCCTTTTAAAGTCCTTGATAGTAATTCCTCATGGACAAACCGCCGGCGAAGGCCCAGCACGGGCGACTTTAGTACAGGACAAAGATTTAGTGTCAGCCATTGAAAGAAGTAAAGTTCTTTCACCGGGAGTGGGAATATCTGTCCACGTAGATAATGAAAACGAAAGAGCCTATGTCTCTACTTTTAGAAATCCCAAAACAGACGATAACGATTGCAAGATTGATGCTGTTCTAATCGCAAGGACGGTCATTGATGCATCCAACAGCCAGATTTGCAGAGTTACAGCCTATTTCTACGACAGGGATTTATCCTACAAAGAAGTTGCTGTAACTCAAGGTGACGTAGCCGCATTTGGTGGTGGGCAATCAAGCAAAGAAACGCTCCTGTCATCATTAGTTGTTACGCCAGGCAGGCATCAGGACGGAGCTAGCCTCGTGAAAAGCCAGCTGCAAGCCGAATCCTATGCAAATCCTGGTTCATCCATTCGCGTTACTGCAGGTACAGGGAACGAACTAAACATCTTCGCGCAGGTTGATCCCTGGGTCACGGATGATGATTTAAAGCTCGATGCATTCCGTTATGCCAAACGGTCTCTCGCAGTCGCACCAAAAGAAACAACAAAAGTAAATGTCAGCTTCTCTGATCCTGTTAACAAGGCTGACACACGAAACATAAGCTTTCAGGTCAAAGACATACAAGAAATAGGAAGAGCACTGCAAAGTGCACTTGGTGCCAGCACAATCTCGAGAATTGCACCGAAAACTGATCTTGTAACATTGCGAGCAGTTCCTGGTCTCTTGTTCGAGAGGAGAGAAAGTTTAATTGCCCGGATTAAAGAACTGAGTGGCAATGGAGTAGGCATTCAACCATTCCTGAACGCTTTTCGCGCCATCGAAGATTTAGTTCCCGCAAACGACGAAACGAAAATTGCTGAATCGATTAACAAGTTGTCCGAAGTTCTTGATAAACAAGATCTGGCTCTAAAGAATTCGAAGAATCTCAAAATTTCCAAAACTGCCTCGCCTATTTCCGCCCCAGCCGGAGCCGTGGCAGCACCGAAAAGTCGTTGGGTTTTAGGCAACCAACCCATCATTGATAGGGAAGTCCTCGGTGACACGCAGTCCTATATTCGTAAAATGGAAACGGAAATGGCAACTGGTTTCAGGTCTGCTGATGAAAACCCAAGATTCCTACTAGTGTTGGATAAAGTATCCCAAATTCTCAGAAGTAATAGTCGCGAAAGCGATGCTGCTTCCATTGAGCAAAGAGCATCTCAGATACGTGCTCGGAAAGGAAAGTGAAAATTCACAACTTGCTCATTATCTAATTTCTTCAGAACTTGCCTGTGCGTTTTTGCGATAGATGGCAAAAGCATTTTGCACAGCCTCTGATTGAATTACTCGATTCGGCTCACTTGTTAGTTCGTCGTATATTTGAGAGACACTACTTGTTACTTCACTTGTCCCTGACCGGTATTTAGCGCAAAGATCCTGGGCTGCTAAATCAACGGCCATTCTAGTCGCATCTGCCTCACTTTCCGCTGATGCCGAGTATTCTTTTCCAAGCATGCTGGCTGCTGCAGAAAAGGCAACCTCTTCAGCATTTGCGTAGATCTGTTGACAAATCAGTTGATGTCCTTTTTCATGCAGCCTCGTATCTTCCGAGACGTTGTGCGGAATAATTATCTTTATGGCTAAACTGACATCCAGTCTCACTTTTGTAACCTTGATTTTGATAGTGGTATCGGTGTCATGAAGTTCCCTTTGCTTCTCAAAATGGAATTTTGGAAGGCAATGAAAAAACCAAGTTGTCGCACCATCCATGTGAACGCTGCGAAGTATTCGCGCGCTTTCGTCCGTCTCTCTTATCTCAACAAGCGCTGGAGACCTATTGATTTCGACAGGTGGACGGTAACATCCGCTTAAAAAAAAACACGAAAATACAATGATTCCACTTGCTACAAAGAATGATTTCGTGGGTGACGCGCTGTAAAGATTCAAGGGATCATCTTTCATTTTTGAAGAGACTCTCAGTAAAACTCAGAATTGACTGAATGGCTTACTGTTGATGCGATTCATTCCACCTATTTTAAGCCGATGGCGGTCTTAAAACATAGGTGTTGCTGCCAAAGCGGCGAGTGAAGACGCTATTGAGATTGTCGTGCGACCAGGTCGTTTTGCGCGAGCTATTGTGATAAACGCTACCGTTTTCTCCGACAACACCAATGTGACCATTGCCACCACCAGCATGTAGATTGCCGCGGTGTCCGTATACAACGTCACCTGGTTGAGCGTACTGAACAGGCATTTTTTTCCATCCGCGCGCCATCAGTTGGTCGGTCAAGTTGCCGACACCGGCAGAACTCGCATAGCTAAATCCTGCGTCCTGAAGCACTTCAGTGACAGAAGCAGCGCAACCGAGATTGCCGCCTTCCACTAGATTGCGATATTTTCCTTGCGCCCATAATTGCTGGCCGACTTTGCCATTAGATAATGCAAGCATTTTTCCATTGGCATCAGAGACATTGATGTCACCCAAACCAGACTGTCTGGCGCGGGACATCTCGTACATGTTGCCGAAGTCTTTGGCGTATTTCTGATATGACGGATCCGCCATTTCGTTCTGCGTGGGCACGCGACCAAGATACATAGCAGCGCCTACGCGACCGGCTTCCTCCGGCTTCATCTTGTTTGGATCGGCGACGCCCATTTCGTGCGCAAACTTTTGAATGCGATCTTGCGCCATCACATCTTGCAGTTCTTTTGGCAAATACTGATTTACATCAGTGGTGCCCATCTGTCCGCCGCCCTTCAGCTTGTCGCCGAAGTTCAGGAAATTATCGATGAATTGTTGGTTTTTGAAATTGCCATCTGCGCCGACAGCAAATTTGTCAGCGAATTCCTGAGGCACCTTGGTGCCCTTTCCATCAGCTCCACCCTTGGATTGTTTCGCCATGGCGTCTGAAAGTTTTTTGCGCAGCTCAGGATCTTTCTTGAGCAATTCGCGCAACTTATTCATGTCTGGCGGATCGCCGAGATCGACGCCGAGAATGTCTGAGAGCCAGCCACCGAAGTGGTTATCGCTCAATCCATAGCGACCGACCTGTCTGTGACCGTCCGCCCGATTGCGGATAGTTTCATGCGTACCTTTATTGATCGATGCAAGAGCATCTTTAACACCGGCGACGCCATTTGATTCATTAAGTGGCTGCGGAACATCACGCCGAGGAATGCTACTGTCCACACCATCGCGACCAAAAGAACGAGAGCCACCACTGCCAGCAACACGATTCATGCTGTCAGAAATATCTCTGACTTGCTGCGGAACCTCTGGCGGAGGCGGGAGATTCGGCACTTCTGGAGCGCGACCATTGCCGAATTTTTTCTCAACTTGATCGGAGAGCAAATTCTGTTGATCTGTTATTGGGACTTGCTTAGTTACTGTGCCATCGGCATTTGCCTTAGACGGATAAGGATATCTTTCCGCTAGACGGGTGCCTAGATAGTCGACTAGTTCGTCAACAGCTTTCTGCTGAGCTACTGGAGGTGAGTCCGTTTCGCCCTTCTTGCGCTCAACTACTACACAAATTTCTTTGTCAGGATTTTTTTCGTGGTCATTGACGACGTGCACAGTGCCGTCTTTTTTAACGATGATGTCGGGCTGTGCTTTGTTCGGATTATTCGATTCGTCGGAGTAGACGACCTTTATGTTAGGCGTCTCGCCCGGCTTTAAGCGATCGGCCAGGCGGGCTGCATCATTAGGGTCAGCCGGGTTTTCGGCGATACGCAATTTACCTTTCATGGAAGGTTCGGCTAGAAGCTCTGCAATTGATTTTTTCGGATCGAGTTTTGCGCTGTCTTTAGT
The DNA here is from genome assembly GCA_014380105.1 of Candidatus Melainabacteria bacterium. GTDB lineage: Bacteria > Cyanobacteriota > Vampirovibrionia > Obscuribacterales > Obscuribacteraceae > QKMZ01. Next base: position 5,287 of record JACMKL010000428.1, on the reverse strand, counting down.
ATCACCAGAAAATGCGTAGTAGTCGGGTTTCGATTGTTTTTCCGCTGACGATTCATTCTTCTTCATCGCGACTGAGGCGAGATTGCTGCGACCGTAATCTGTCAGTGAAGGAAAAGTTAGCTCCCCACCAATTTGTTCTGCCAATTTGGAATTTGTGCGAGCGTCGCGAACTGTGCTGCTGCCAGCTGTCTTAACTTCAGTTTTCCCGGCAATTCTGCGATTGCCTTCGGGTGAAGTTAGCTCTTTTCCCACTTCTTTACTGACACTCGTGGAACCATCACCACCAGGATGCGTTCCGCCTTTGGCGACTGCACCGTCGAATGATTTATTGCCTGAGTCTGGGCGCGAGGACTTAGCCGCGTGTGCAGCGTTATCTGTCATAGGTTTTACCGGATTATTTGTGAGGGGAAAACGGGCGGGTGTGCAATTCAGGGGGGCGAACTAGTAACGGACCGAGGTCGATATAAACAGAATTGCATTAAGATCTGGCATTTTCCCGGCATAACGCGGGCGATTTTCGGTCAACGAATTAAATTAGGGAATCAATGACTTATCTATGTAACTACAGCGAATCTGAACATGTCCTGAACAGCAATCGGCTTATTGAGAATGGCAGCCTTATTGCACATTAAACGGGAGTTTACAAAGTAACGCGTTGCACACAAATGTCGCAACCAGCGACCTCGCAAAGCAGGTAACTTGATTATCTCTGGCTCACACTATTCTCAATAAGCGTTCGTGCGCGCGTAAAACACCCACAGAGCGACCAGAGGAGACGCCGAGAGCTCCCTGGCGTATGGGGCGCAGGCCTCAACGGCGCTTTGAAATACCAACGCAATCCTCTACGGTGAACTCATATCTTCACTCCCAACTCCAACCGGAAACCACCCTCTCTTTCTCAATAACCTGCGCACAAATTCGTCTTTTCACCTTTCCCCATGGGCGAGTTTCACACCACCCACTGGAATTGCTCGAATTGCCACAACGAATTTGCAAATTGCGCCCCTCTCTGGAAGGCCCACAACATGTGGATATGTAGCTGTCACGCCGTCAATGACGGTCAGATCAAAGCTTTTGCCAAAGAACACGGTGCCAACTGGAAGCTCATGACTCAGGTCTTGAAGTGTGGAACCCAGTGCGGCACATGTGCGAAATCGGCAAAGGAAATTCTGGAGCAAGCTGCCGGCGACAACCCCAAACCACGCCGCCAACGTAAAGCTCCTTCGACTACAGCAGTGACCTCGACTTCTCCCGCGAATTCCAGCCCTGCTGCCCCATCAACCGACGCTTCCGCTTCGATCACTTCAGACTTGAACCGGTGCTCCTGCGCTTGTGGCAAAACTGCATGTGCTTCGTTGTCTGCGTCCCTAGCCGCACTCGTGCCCTCTGTCCCCTCCAAGACCGAGTAAGCACCATGCAAAATATCAGTATTTTTCTGCGACGCTTTCGGATAGAACCTGGAATCATGCCCCAAACATGACTTCCAGGTTCTTCTCCGACGCACTCTCCTTCCGGCTATTTATTTTTGGTTCAATTATTACGACAAGGAGTAGTATATGCAAAAAGGAACAAGGGACGTGGGCGAGCAGTCAAAGCCAGAAATAATTCCTGCCAAATTTGCCTCTGTTCACCCGATGGTCAAATTAGCAGATTAAATTAGGGCTGGGCGTTATGTTGGTTTCTGATGGCATCACGACTAATTCAAACCACTGACAGAGGGTTGTACTGCTCAGCAGGCGACATTTACATTGACCCCTGGCGAGCAGTAGACCGCGCGCTGATTACGCATGCTCACTCCGACCACGCTCGCTGGGGCAGCAGGGACTACTTGTGTGCAAGACCTGGCGAAGGTGTTCTCAGACACCGCATCGGACAAGACACCAGCATTGAATCGCTGCCATACGGTGAAACTCGCAAAATCAACGACGTCACCGTTTCGTTTCATCCAGCCGGACATATCCTCGGCTCAGCGCAAATTAGAGTCGAGCGAGCGGGCGAAGTTTGGGTAGTGTCCGGCGATTACAAACTAGATCCCGACCCAACTTGCGAACTTTGGGAGCCGGTCAAATGCAATACATTCATTACTGAATCCACTTTCGGTTTGCCGATTTATCGTTGGCAGGAAGGATCCGAGCTGATGGCTGATATCAACGGTTGGTGGGAGAAAAACAAATCTGAAGGCAAATCGTCTCTCCTCTTGGCGTACGCTTTGGGCAAAGCACAACGTTTGATGATGGGCCTAGACACAAGTATCGGACCAATTTACACTCATGGCGCAGTTGAAGCGTTAAATGAAGTCTATCGCGAGAGTGGGGTAAAACTGCCTGATAGTGCGCGTTTGTCATCAAATCCCAAAGGCACCAAATACGCTGGCGCCATGATTATCGCTCCTCCATCTGCATACGGAACTCCCTGGCAACGGCAGCTCAACCCAGTTTCCGGCGCATTTGCATCAGGCTGGATGATGGTTAGAGGCATTCGCAGAAGACGTTCTTTAGACAAAGGTTTTCCAGTTTCTGATCATTGTGACTGGCCATCGCTCCTGCGCGCCATTCAACTCACCGAGGCCGAAAATATTCTCGTCACCCACGGCAGCTCCGCAATTTTGGTGCGTCATTTGCGCGAGTTAGGTCTCAACGCAGACACTCTTTCAACACAGTTTGAAGGTGAGGAAGAAACACCCGCAGCAGGCGAACACTCTGAAGATCCGGAAGTCACAGAACTCGCTTCTACAGAGGAAACGACAGAATCAACGGAAGTGGTAGAAGCATGAAAAACTTCACTCGCTTATTTACCGTTATCGACGAAACAACCAAGACATCAGAAAAAACAAAAGCAATGAGCGAATATTTTTCAACATGCTCACCTGCCGACGGAGCCTGGACTATCTACTTTTTGACGGGCAGAAAACTCAGGCAACTGGTTCCGACTGCGCGACTGAGACAAACTACAAAAGAACTGGCAGGGCTCTCCGACTGGCTTTTCGCAGAATCATACGATGCAGTAGGTGACCTTGCCGAAACAATTGCGCTGTTATTGCCACCAGCAAAAAACAGCTCTGATATTCCCCTGCACAAATGGGTTGAAGAGCGTTTAATTCCATTGCGCAATATGGAAGAGACCGAACAAATTAGTAAATTGATTAGTTATTGGGACGAGCTAACAACGGCTGAGCGACTGGTTTTAAACAAATTGATCACCGGCAGCTTCCGAGTCGGTGTTTCACAGCAATTAGTGACCAAAGCACTGAGTAAAACATCAGGCATTGATGAAGCCACTGTTGCACACCGATTGATGGGCGAATGGCAGCCAACACCGGCATTTTTTGAGGGACTGCAGAACGCTGACACCAAAGATGCTGACGCCAGCAAACCATATCCTTTCTATCTTGCTTATCCATTGGAGCAAGAAACATCCGCACTGGGAGATCCAGGCGAATGGCTCGCAGAATGGAAATGGGATGGCATTCGTTCTCAGCTGATCAGACGTGAAGGTGAAACATTCATCTGGTCACGTGGCGAAGATCTAATTACTGATCGGTTTCCGGAATTGGTTGAAGCATCGCAATTCCTACCGGATGGCACTGTCATTGATGGCGAAATACTGGCGTGGTCAGAAGGCGAAGTGATGCCGTTTGCGCAGCTACAAACTAGAATCGCGCGAAAAACTTTAACCAAGAAAATTTTGAATGATGTACCTGTAGCATTGATGGCCTATGACATTCTTGAATTTCAAGGGCACGATATTCGTCAATTGCCGATGAATGAACGGCGGCAAATACTAGCTCGATTACTTGCTCCTGGAACTCTCGACAATGCCCCCAGCTGCCGTGGACAATTGCATCCGACCTTCCGTATCTCGCCATCATTGACATGTTCTAGCTGGGAAGAACTGACCGAGGCTCGCACCAATAGTCGCGAATTGAAAGTAGAAGGTCTGATGCTTAAGCGAGCAAATTCTCCATATGGCGTCGGACGAAGAAAAGGCGACTGGTGGAAATGGAAGGTTAATCCGTATTCTATCGATGCTGTTCTGATCTACGCACAACGGGGACACGGTAAGCGTGCCAGTCTCTATACAGATTACACATTCGGCGTTTGGCAAGAAGGCAAGCTTGTACCTGTTGCAAAAGCATATTCCGGTTTGGACGACAAAGAAATTCGTCAGGTTGACGATTTTATTCGCAAGAATACTCTCGAAAAATTCGGACCGGTGCGCACCGTGAAGCCACAGCTAGTCTTTGAAATTGCTTTTGAAGGAATCCAACATTCACCAAGGCATAAATCAGGAATTGCAGTTCGCTTTCCACGCATTGCCCGATGGCGAATCGACAAACCGATGGAAGAAGCAGATTCGCTCGATACTCTTGCTGCGTTAATTGAAGGCAAAGTAGCGCTAAAGAATAGCGACACGGCAAATAATGCGATCAAATTTGACACCATGGCAGATTCTTCCGGCGAGGGAGAATGAAGAAAAAATCCACAAACTCGCCGCCTTCCCAAGTCAGTGGCGGGTCTCAACTCGTTGAAGATTGGTTCGAGCGCAAAGGCTGGAAACCGTTCGCCTTTCAGCGCGAAGCCTGGGACGCCTATCGACAAGGTGATAGTGGGCTTATCCATTCATCAACCGGTAGCGGAAAAACATTTGCGATCTGGCCAGCGCCACTGATTGAATGGCTTGATACTTCTTTAAAAAGCGGAGTCGCAGAGGTTGTAGCGCCACCACTGACAGTACTATGGCTGACACCATTGCGTGCACTAGCCGGTGACACTGCGAAATCTTTGTTAGAAATGAACGATGGCTTATCCCTCCCCTGGACCATTGAGATGCGCACCGGAGACACGTCTGCCGGCATCAAAGCCCGTCAGAAAAAACGTCTACCTTCGGCGCTAATTACAACACCGGAAAGTTTGTCACTCCTTCTGTCGTACTCAGACAATCAAAAAATGTTTGCGACCTTAAAACTGGTTGTGGTTGACGAATGGCATGAGCTGATGGGCAGCAAGCGTGGCACTATGACTGAGCTTGCCCTCGCTCGTTTGAGAAAGCTCTGTCCGGAACTCCGTATTTGGGGAATGTCCGCGACTCTCGGAAATATCGATGAAGCACTCAAAACGATGTGCGGGACTTCTGTCAAAGAGCCAAGACTGATCGCCTCCGATATCGATAAAGACACACTCTTTGAATCACTTTTACTATCCTCAAGAATCTCAATATCGACATTATTAACTTCGATTTCAACAGTTCTTGTTTACTTATTATTCTTGAAGTTAATCTTCTTCTATTG